>JAMONE010000028.1 GCA_027066695.1 Micavibrio sp.
TGAATTTATGAAAGAAGGCATTGAATGTTATAAAATATTTATATGCGGAATGCTTGATATTACCGATAATCAAAAGGGTAAGAAAATTATTCCGCCTATTGACGTTGTGCGCCATGATGGTGATGACCCATATTTGGTTGTTGCCGCAGATAAAGGCACAGCCACGTTTTCCGATATTGCAAACGGCCTATCCCAAGAGTACGGATTTTGGCTGGATGATGCTTTTGCCTCTGGTGGCTCAGCTGGATATGACCATAAGAAAATGGGAATAACTGCGCGTGGTGCTTGGGAATCCGTAAAGTATCACTTCCGCTTGCTAAATCATGACACACAAAGCCAGCCATTCGAAGTTGTTGGCGTTGGTGATATGGGCGGCGATGTTTTTGGTAATGGCATGATTTTATCAGAGCATATCCTCTTAACTGGCGCATTTAACCACTTACATATATTTTGTGATCCAAATCCTGACGCGGCAAAATCCTTTAAAGAACGCACGCGTTTATTTGATTGCATAGGCGGGTGGGATAAATATAATGAAAAGCTCTTATCCAAGGGCGGGCGTATATTTAAACGCAGTGACAAAGTTCTAAAGTTAACTTCTGAGATCAAAAAACATTTTGATATTGAAGAGGATAAAATAACGCCCAATGAACTTATTCGCGCGATGCTTAAATCCCGCACAGATCTTTTATGGTTTGGCGGTATTGGAACTTATATCAAGGCAACGTCTGAAACTGACGCGGATGCAGGTGATAAAGCCAGCGATAATTTACGCATTGATGCAACTATGGTTCGCGCCAAAGTTATTGGCGAGGGCGCAAATCTTGGTATTACCCAGCTTGGTCGCATTGAGATGGCAGAGCGCGGGGTTAGTATAAATACTGACTTCCTCGACAACTCTGCTGGCGTTGATTCTTCTGATCATGAGGTGAATATTAAAATTTTGATGAGCGATGTAATGAGCCAAAAAGACCATAATATGGATCTGGCTGCGCGTAATAAATTGCTTGAGAAAATGACAGATGAAATTGCTGAACATGTGCTGCGCCATAATTACCAACAGGCGCAAGCGATCTCTATGATGGAAATGCAAGCTCATGAAAACTTGCAGCTACATGATGCATTTATTCAAGACATGGAACGTGAGCAAGGCTTTGACAGAGCCATTGAAGGCTTGCCTGATCAAGAGATTATCGAGCAACGCCTGCGCACTGGTAAAGGCTTCACACGGCCAGAGCTTTGCGTGATATTTGCTTATGCGAAAATCAATCTCACGCGTGAGCTTTTGAACTCTAATATTCCTGATGATCCTGAAATGAATTATTGGATTATGGATTACTTCCCTGAAATACTCGGCAAAAAATACGAAAAGGAAATCCTCCGCCACCGTTTGAAGCGCGAAATTATTGCTACGATGATGGCTAATTCCTTGATTAATCGCATGGGGCCAACATTCTTGCAATCGCGCATGAATAAAACAGGCGCTAGCGTTAATCAGATAACCAAAGCTTACGTAGTTGTGCGTGATGCGTTTGATTTGCGTGGGTTATGGGATGATATCGAGGCAATGGACGGCAGCGTTCCTGCGCAGGTGCAGCTTAAAGCCATGCATGAGATCGCTCTTCTTTCAGAGCATGGTATAACATGGTTCTTAATGCGTTTAGGGCGTGAGATTAATATTAACAAAGATGCAAAAGAATTTGGAGCTGGTATTAAATTGCTCTCCAAAAATTTGGATAAGCTTGTTACGCCTAATTTATACCTTACAATTAAGCAACGCAAAGACAGTACTATTCAAAATGGAATACCTGAAAAGCTTGCACATCAAATTGCATTGATGCCCGTATTAACTTCGGCATGTGATATCATCCGTATATCTTTGGAGCAAAATATTGACCTGCAAAATACCGCGCGTACATATTTTGAGCTTGGGGAGCGTTTTAACCTTGATTGGTTGCGTCAACAAGTGCGCTTTCTACCGCATAAAGATAATTGGCAAAACGAAGCCAGAAGCGGCCTTTTAGACAGTATTTACAGCTGCCAAGCAGGGCTTACAGTGCGCATCTTGCGCGATGTTGGTGCGAAATCAGGAAATGGAACGTCACTTGTTAATCTATGGTTGGAAAAACATGGAAGCTACGCACAGCAGCTAGACCCGCTATTCGCTGATCTGCGCCGCAATGGTATGGTTGATCTGACTATGCTAACCGTAGCAGAACAACGCTTGCGTAGTTTATATGGCGGTTAGGGTGTGTTCGTGGAATAAAGTCACCTCGCCTACATGCGAAGCATACTAATATACTATTATTAACCTAAGCTACTATATTTTCTCGGAATAGTGTAGCCACTTCAATTACTATAAATTATAGCACGTCCTAATCATTGGGATCGTTGAATAATCTTTTAGGCTTTTTTAATCCTGTGCTGCGACTGTTTCTTGTTGGAGTTTTAGCATTTTTTCCGTAAGAGATTAATCTTCTTGAATTATAAAGAGCATTCCATTTCTTTGCCGCACGTTTTTCTGCTCTATCTTTTCTTTTTTCTTCTAACTCTTCAAGGCGAGTTTTGTGCTTTCGTTCTGATTTAAGGCGGTATGCCTCACGGCTTTTTGCTCCTGCAATCATCATGGCTCTAGTTGCTCTGCGGATGTCATATTCTCTTTGTAGAGAACGCTCAACATCGGCCTGTCTATTTCTAAGGGCTATGGGAGACATGAATTTCCATAATCGAGATGATTTCGTCTCTCTTGATATTCTCATATTTTTATATGCTTTGATATTATTGCGCAGCCCGCGGCTTGCTGTTGGCGTTCTTCTTTTTGTATTTTTGCGGTTATATAATGTATTTTTACCATCTTCGCTTTTATGGCGCTTGTTATAATATGTCTTTTCCCCCGAGCTAGTCCCCCGTGATTGGCTGTTCCACAGCTCTGCTGCGTTTAAATTCATGTAAGGGCTTGCCGTTACAATTGTAAAAGCAAAGATCATAAATAAACATAAAATAGGGTGTCTCATTTTACTTACCACTTAATATAAAACTACTTTTGATATTATAGCAGGAATTATTACTTACATGCAAAATAGAATTAATAATCTTCTCAAAGCATGGCTCAGCAAGGCTTTTGAAACTTTCGTTTAAAATGCAATCTAAAATTAAACGGTTTTTAATGTTTTAGGGTGATTATAGGGTAAATTATGAAAACACTATATGGAGTGAATATTATGCAAGTGAACATAAAAGAATTCTTGGTTGATGCAGATATAAAAGAAGCACTTTACCCTGGGAAACGTATTGTAAAGCCGTGTAAGCAAATTGGTGAATATAAGAATCACTGCGTTATTGTTGATTGGCGTGATCCTGATAATATTCAAATAGATATTAAACCAGGGCTGAGCGGTAAACATCTTGCTCCTGAGATATTAAAGAAATATCCCGTTTGTTTTCAAATGCCGACAACGGTCAAAATCAAGGTTACAAATGATAATAAGGATGATGATGACGAAGAAGGCAAGAAAGGCAAAAGCGGCAGCAGTGGCGGCGGTAAGAAGCCAGCAAAGAAAAAGCTTGAAGATACAGAGCTGATAGCCGCACGTTTTGGTGAGCATGCCGAGGGAAGCGTCCCGACGCTAGGAGAGCTTAAGCAAATGATGATAATGGGCGTTGATATAGCCAAGGAAGCATTAGGTAATGCCTTTACCGAGCTAACCAAGCAAATAGGCCATGCCCATATCGCAGCAACCGAAGTTCTGGCAAAAGCCGCCGACCTCGTAACCCGCGTAGCTCCGCCAAGCTTCATGGAAGCAAAGGGTGATGAAACGGCTAATTACAACTATGATCGTGATAAAAATGCCGATATCGGCTTTAAGATGTCACTCGGGTAATTAAAAACACATACGTCAACAAGACCACCAATTGCTCCGTGCCTTTGGTGGTTTTATTTGTTAGGGTATAGCCATGGCATATCACTTAAAAAATAGAAGAAAAACGCCTGTGCGAATGGGAATGACAAAATCCGAGGCATTACTATTTTCTATAGCACAAGAAAAAGGCTTCTTCTTTGATCGTAAAGTTTCCATAAAATTAAACAC
>JAMONE010000029.1 GCA_027066695.1 Micavibrio sp.
ATTAACAGGTATTTCCACAAATATTTCTATATACATATCGCCGTGTGCGCTAGAGCGTAGCATGCTCATGCCTTTTCCTTTTAAGCGGAATTGTTGGCCTGTTTGCGTTCCTGCGGGGATTTTAACAGTTGCGCGAGTTCCCTTAATTGTTGGAACGTCAATTTCTCCACCAAGGGCGGCGCGTGTTACGGTAATTGGAACGCGGCAATGCAAGTTTGCGCCGTCACGTTGAAATAGCTTATGTTTCTTTACGTTGAGCATAACGTAAAGATCACCCCTTGGGCCGCCGCGCAATCCTGCTTCACCTTCGCCAGTTAAGCGGATGCGTCTGCCTGCTTCTACGCCTGCGGGGATGTTGACTTTTAAAGTTTTACTTTTACGTACACGCCCAGAGCCAGAGCATTTAGAGCAGGGGTCTTTAATCATTGTGCCTTCGCCGTGACATGTCGGGCATGCGCGTTCAATCGTGAAGAAGCCTTGCTGCTGTCTTACGCGACCCGCGCCGTTACATGTGTCACAATGTTTGGCTGATGTACCTTTTTTCGCGCCAGAGCCAGAGCATTCCTCGCATGAATCATTTACAGGGATTTTGATTTTGGCTTCTTTGCCGTTATATGCTTCTTCAAGGGAAAGATCCATGGTGTATTGCATATCAGAACCACGCGCCGCGCCGCCATTACCGCGCCGCCCGCCGCCGCCCATGAAATCGCCGAACATGTCTTCGAAGATGTCGGAAAAGCCACCACCGCCCATGCCGCCGCCGGGATGTCGTCCACCGCCGCCCATGCTGCCGTCAAAGGCTGCGTTGCCATACTGATCATATGCCGCGCGTTTTTGCTCATCTTTCAAGATATCATAAGCTTGGTTAATTTTTTTGAATTCGTCTTCAGCTTTTGGATCATCTTTATTTTGGTCAGGATGAAGCTTCATCGCAAGCTTACGATAGGACTTTTTTATTTCGCTAGCATCCGCAGATCGCTCAACACCAAGGGTTTTGTAAAAGTCCTCTTGTTCCATTTTACATGTGTTCCTTGTGGGGTGGTTTTGTCAAATCTATAGGTTTTGATGGTGTAAAAAAATCAATAAAACTATTCCATATACCGCTATCATTTGATGCAGATTTATTGTCATTATCGGCTTTTAATTGAACGCCTTTAGGCTGGCCATGTTTCATAAGCAATAGGCGGTTATAGCGCGTGCGTCCATCTTGTTTTTTAAGAGCCGCATAGGCCTCGTTAATCAAACGAAAGCGCAAAGCAGCTATTTTTTTGTTACCTGGGTTTTTATCAGGATGATAAATTTGCGCCAATTCGAGGTAAGATTTCCTTACCTCAGCATCGCAGGATGCGGGGTCAATCTTTAATATGTCATAATACGATTTGTTATTATTATTTGCTTGTTTAAACATTAGTTCACCATATTCATTCATTGTAAAAGATACCGAGGCTTTTAAGTAGCATCGATATCTTTATTGTTGGATTATGCGTGATTAAGCTGATTTTTCTTCACCATCAGATTCTTCTTCGATTTCAAGATCTGTGAAGTCAGCGTCTATTGCATCATCATCATCAGATGTTGGTGCATCATCATCATTACTTGGATCTTCAGAAGGAGCTGCGCTTGCTTCGGTTTCTTCTTGCGCTTTTTTATAAGCTATCTCACCGATTTTCATACTGGCTTGTGTAAGAGCATCAGTTTTTTCTTTGATATCTTCTGCGCTGCCATCTTCAAGGGCGGCCTTAAGATCGCCTATGGCTCTTTCTGCTAGCTCTTTATCTTCCGCAGGCACTTGATCGCCAAGTTCTTCAATAGAAGTTTGCGTAGCGTGGATCATGGATTCAGCTTGGTTATGAGCTTCGGCAGTTTCACGTTTTTCCTTATCCGCATCCGCATTGCTTTCCGCGTCTTTTACCATTTGCTCAATATCATCATCAGATAGGCCGCTAGAGGCTTGGATGCGGATTTGTTGCTCTTTGTTTGTTGCTTTGTCTTTTGCAGAAACATGAACAATTCCGTTTACATCAATATCGAAAGTAACTTCTACTTGTGGCGCACCGCGCGGAGCAGGGGGAATACCAACAAGGTCGAATTGACCAAGGACTTTATTATCCGCAGCCATTTCGCGTTCACCTTGGAAAACACGGATGGTAACAGCGTTTTGATTGTCTTCAGCCGTTGAGAACACCTGAGATTTCTTGGTTGGAATAGTGGTATTACGATCAATTAGACGTGTAAACACCCCGCCTAAAGTTTCGATACCAAGTGAAAGCGGGGTAACATCGAGGAGTAGAACATCCTTAACATCGCCGCGCAGGATTCCGCCCTGAATAGCTGCGCCATTAGCAACAACTTCATCTGGGTTAACGCCTTTATGTGGCTCTTTACCGAAGAAATCTTTAACCGTTTCAATAATTTTTGGCATGCGTGTCATACCGCCAACCATTACGATATCATCAATTTCAGAAGGCTTTAGGCCAGCATCTTTAAGAGCCGCTTTTACTGGCTTTATTGTTGCTTTAACAAGATCGCTCACAATGCTTTCTAATTTTGCACGAGTAAGGTTGATTTGTAGATGTTTAGGACCAGAAGCATCTGCCGTAATGAATGGCAGGTTAACTTCTGTTTGTGTTGTGCTTGAAAGCTCAATCTTTGCCTTTTCCGCCGCTTCTTTTAAGCGTTGAAGCGCAACTGTGTCTTCACGTAAATCAACTGTTTGTTCCTTTTTGAACTCATCAGCTAGATAATCAATGATACGCGCGTCAAAGTCTTCACCGCCGAGGAATGTGTCACCATTTGTTGATTTAACCTCGAATACGCCGTCGCCGACCTCTAGGATGGACACATCAAATGTACCGCCACCAAGGTCATAAACAACGATTGTGCCAGATGTTTTTTTATCAAGGCCATATGCCAGAGCTGCTGCGGTTGGCTCGTTAATTATGCGCTCTACTTCAAGGCCTGCAATTTTACCAGCATCTTTTGTCGCTTGACGCTGTGCATCGTTGAAATATGCTGGAACAGTGATGACTGCTTTTGTAACTGTTTCCCCAAGGAAGCTTTCAGCTGTTTCTTTCATTTTTTGCAATACCATAGCAGAAATTTGTGATGGAGCGTATTTCTCGCCATCAACCTCAACACAGGCATCGCCATTATCACCTTTTACGATTTTAAATGGTGCTTTTTTTGCCATGTCTTGCACTTGTGGATCATCAAATGGACGACCTATAAGACGCTTGATCGCAGAAAGTGTGTTATGCGGGTTTGTTACGGCTTGACGCTTTGCTGGCTGTCCTGCCAAACGCTCTCCGTCTTTAGTGAATGCAATCATTGACGGGGTTGTGCGTGAACCTTCTGCGTTTTCGATAACGCGTGGCTCATCCCCATCCATGACAGAAACACATGAATTTGTAGTACCTAGATCTATTCCGATTATTTTGCTCATTTTATAGCCTCTTTCGTTGTGGCGAATATATCAAGCAGCCCACATATGTAGCACCACTTTTGATTCCCAAGGTTTAAATTTATGGAAGAGAGTATAGCAAGGCATAATAATAAAAGCTAGCTTTTCTATTGCTAATTTTTATTTTTTTAGGCTTGTGTGTCGATAGTGTGACCAGGTTCTGATGGTGGTGTTTCAGTGGGGGGTGCGCCTTCATTTTTAGAAATACCAACGCGGGCAGGGCGGAGCAGACGTCCGTTTAAAGTATATCCTGATTCTATAATTTGAATGATTGTGCCAGCTGGTTTGTCAGGCATGGGAGCTTCGAACATGACTTCATGGAAATTAGGATCAAATCGCTCACCCATTGGCTCGGTTTTTTTTATGCCGTTTTTATCGAAGCTTCTTAGTAGTTCGCGCTCGGTGGCTTCTATGCCGTTGATAAGGCTTTTAAATTGTGGTTGCTGCTCTATCAATTCGGCTGGAGTGGCATCTAAAGCGCGGCGTAGATTATCGGCAACGCTCAATAAGTCGCGTGAGAATTTGGATACTGCATATTTAGATGCATCTTCACGCTCTTTTAAGGCACGTTTGCGGCCATTTTCAGCTTCGGCAACAGCGCGTAGCATGTGATCTTTTGTTGTTGCTAATGCTTCTTCTAACGCTGCTATTCGTGCATCTTTTTCACAAGGAACAGGTGTGTTAGCTTTTGGTTCTTCAATGATGGGGTCTATATCATCTGAAAATGAAGCATAGTCAATATTTTCATTCTCTAAGCCATCATTTTCTGACGAAGGAGTATTTGCTTGCCCATCATTGGAGGTGGCATTTTGTTCGTTAGACATTTTGTGAAATCCTTAAAGTAAACTTATTCTTCGTCTTCGTAACTATAATCATCTTCCGCGCCTGCTTTTATTACAACTTTACCAGGAAGCGTGGCATATATAGCTAAATCATAAGGCTCTTCTTTTGCTCCATTTGCGTCATACACAGTCCTTGTTGGCGCTATATTGCCAATGGTTATATTTTCACCAATTGATGATAATTTATCAATAATTTCTCCGCTAGGATCAGTAAAAAAAGCATAGCTGTTTGCATTATAAGGAAGCTCAAAACCCTTGAATTTATCTTCCATATGAATAAGTCCTTGAGCCTCTCCAAATTCTTTAATAAGAGCTTGAACATCTTGACCAAGTTTTGCATTCGGAACATGAAGTATTATGGCATTTTTAGGGAAGAACCAAAAAGTTTTCATGAATGTGCTTATAGGACTTTTCACTGATAGTACAAATTTTTCCTTAGATACTTCTATGTCGGAAGTTAGGAAGTCGCCATATGATGCGCTTTTTAATTTAATATGCTTGATCTTTTTTTTGATAAGCTCATCACGGTTTAGCTCTACATCAATAATAGAGCGGTTATTTTTGATTTCGCAGTCATGCAAGCTATAACGTGGCTCCATATCATCAAGCATAATTTCAGGGTCTGAAACAGTTAGCTTAATAGTGCCAAGCATTTCTTTTGTTTCAATATAGCTTTCACTCATACTCGCGCAGCCTGAAACTTCGCCGTATGATGCAAGGCGTAGTGTAAAATCTGATTCGGATATTTGGGGGTTGTTAAATATTTCTATGGTGTAGAAGCTACGTGGAAAGAGGCTGGTTGAGTCCTCCATTATTATTACTGTTTGGGTGTTTCCATCATACCCAGCTTGCGCAGTAGAGGGGATTACCGCTAATATTGCAAGAAATAAGAAAGAGGAGAAAAGTTTTTTTATCATAATATTTAAATCCAAATAACACAATTGAGCAATAACTTTACAGTGGAAAATCATATTACGCAAAGCATATCTTGCAAAATTAATAATCGGGGCTATAAAAATGTATCAACAAATATATAAGGGCATAATATAATGACACGACCATCCAATCGCAAAGCAGATGAATTAAGAGCAGTAGAGATAATTCCAAATTTTTCAAAATATGCGGAAGGCTCTTGCTTGATCAAGTTTGGAGATACGCATGTTTTATGCACAGCTAGTGTTGAGTCGAAAGTTCCAGGCTGGATGAAAAATACTGGTAAGGGCTGGGTTACGGCGGAGTATGGTATGCTCCCGCGTTCTACTCATTCACGTATGGATCGCGAAGCTGCGCGTGGCAAGCAATCAGGGCGCACGCAAGAGATCCAGCGTTTAATAGGCCGCGCTTTGCGTAGCGTTGTTGATATGAAAAAACTTGGTGAACGTCAGATCAGGGTTGATTGTGATGTTATTCAAGCCGATGGCGGTACGCGCACGGCCGCTATTACTGGCGGGTTTGTTGCTATGCATTTGGCGATGCAGCATTTGGTTAATATCGGCGCACTGGATGAAATCCCTGTTAGCGACAGCGTTAGCGCTATATCGTGCGGTGTTTATAAGGGGCTTCCTGTGCTTGATCTTGATTATGATGAGGATTCGAACGCCGATACGGATGCTAATTTTGTGATTACAGGCAGTGGCGGGATTTGTGAAATCCAAGGCACTGCCGAAAAAGAGCCATTTTCCGAGGATGAGTTCCTACAGCTTTTATCTTTGGCAAAGGCTGGGTGCGCGGATCTTACAAAGCTGCAAAACGATGTTTTGGGGCTATAAATTTAACATTATGTCATCTCGAACACGAAGTGGAGAGATCTGTGGTATTTAGATTTCTCACATTCGTTCTAAATGACACCGAAGGAGGGCTATAAATTATGCGTAAATTTAAAGACTGTGAGCTTGTTATAGCCACGCATAACCAAGGCAAGGCGCGTGAGATATCCGCGCTGTTATCGCCTTATGTGCCGAAGTTTTATACAGCAGGGGAGCTTGATTTGCCAGAGCCAGAGGAGACGGGCGCGAGCTTTGTAGAAAATGCGGTTTTGAAGGCGCGGGCAGCGGCGCAGGCTAGTGGCAAGGTGTCACTCGCCGATGATAGCGGGCTGGCGGTTAATGCTTTGGGCGGTGATCCCGGGATTTATTCCGCGCGTTGGGGCGGTGAGGACAAAGACTTTAACGTGGCTATGCAAAAAATTCACGATGCGCTTGGCGATAATGAGGATAGGAGTGCGCATTTTGTTTGTGTGCTGGCTCTTGCTTGGCCTGATGGTCATGCGGAAGTCTTTGAGGGATTCGTTCATGGCAATATAGTGTGGCCAAAGCGCGGGGCTCAGGGTTTTGGTTATGATCCGATATTTCAGGCGAATGGCTATGACATTACTTTTGGCGAGATGCAGCCGAGCGATAAACACGCCATTTCCCACCGCGCGAATGCGTTTAAACTGCTTGTCAAAAATTGCTTAAGGTAAATAGTTTTTTCTTGACTTATTGGCATGTAAAACGCTAACATATTAACATAGTTTAAAAAAATGAAAAGGGTTGTTCTAATGAGTGATGAAAATAGATATGATGGTGATATGACACGGGATCCTGCGGTTAGGATAACTGCTGTTGCTGTTCTTTCTGCGGCTGCAATTGCGACGGGCGCAGTCGTTGCGACTGGATTGGATGATGATAATGTAGCTCCTGCGTTTGAAAGTGCCGCAGTTACTCAGCCTTTACGTAGTGCGCCAGAAACTCCTGTGCTTAAAGCAAAGAGTGTTAGTAGTGCGCCAGATATTGGTTTATAATAAATTTAAATTATGTTTCGTAGCAATCAAATGGGTGTTTACATCCACTGGCCGTTTTGCGTCTCTAAATGTCCTTATTGTGATTTTAATTCCCATGTTTATGGCAGTATTGACCAAGAACAATGGATTGCCGCCTATATCAAATCCTTAGAGCATTACGCCGAGCTTTTGCCTGATAAACAGGTGATATCCATATTTTTTGGCGGTGGTACGCCTTCACTTATGAGCGGGAAAAGCGTTGCGGCTATCATTGATACGGTGCAAAGGCTTTGGAGCGTGGCTAATGATTTGGAAATCACGTTAGAGGCTAATCCGACCTCGGTTGAAATATCCAAATTTAAGTCATTTAAAGATGCGGGAGTTAACCGTATTTCTATTGGCGTGCAGGCGTTTAACAATGATGATCTAAAATTTCTAGGGCGCGGGCATGACGTAAGTGATTCGCTTAGGGCTATTGAAATAGCTTCCTCGATGTTTGAGCGTTATAGCTTTGACCTTATATATGCTAGGCCACAGCAAAGCCTTGGGGCTTGGGAGGTGGAGCTTAAAGATGCTCTTAAATATGCCAAGGGGCATTTATCGCTTTACCAGCTTAGCATTGAAAAAGGCACGCCGTTTTATAAACGCCATAACAGCGGTGAATTTGCTATTCCCGATGAAGTGCAGGGCGCGGATTTTTATCATTTGACGCAAGATATAATGGAAGATGCGGGGCTGCCCGCTTATGAAGTTTCCAATCATGCGCAGGCAGGGCAGGAATGTCGGCATAATCTGATTTATTGGAATATGGCGGATTATATAGGTGTTGGCGCAGGGGCGCATGGTCGCTTTATGATGGGTGAAGATAAATATGCCAGCAAGGATAATCATATTCCCGATAAATGGCTTAAAGATGTTACACATAAATTAGAGAAATTGAGCGCGGAAGATCGTTTCATTGAAGATGTTATGATGGGCTTGCGATTGCGCGATGGTATATCAATTAAACGCTGTGAGGATGTTTTGGATATAGACAAGCTGGCGGATATTTGTGCGCAAGACTGGGCGCAGCTTAACGGCGATAACCTAAGCTTAACAAGAGAGGGATTACTGCGTTTAAATGCAATAATCCCCTATATTTTAAAATAGCGTCTATTCGAATGATATTGTAGAAGCATCTTGCCCATTAAGAAGCATTTTACCTTCGGGCGTTGTTTCAAATTCAAAGCTGTAAGCAGATTTACCGTTTGCAGCGGTCTCTGATTTGCCTATAGTTTTCATTTTTTCAAGGATTTTGCTTAGCTCTTCAAATGCAGCAGAATTTTCATTCTCCGCATTAGAGCGTTCTTTTGATATAGATAAAAGCTTATCCAATCCTTTAAACATTGCTGTGAACTTTGCAGAGACACTCATCATTGCGGTTAGGTCAGTAACTATATTACCGTCAAGTGTCAGCTCATATATTTCGTTTTTAATGCCGTTATCTTCGATAATTATTTGTGTATCTGATTGCGATAAAATAGCAGGAAGCTTCATTAATATTCCCATGCCTGCCATAGTTGCCATGTCAGGGTTTTTAGCAATGGATTTAATAGAGTTTGTCCCAAGTTCGGATAGTACTGTGTAGGGGATGTTTTGGGCTTTAATATCAAAGTTAATATTTTGTGGTAGGATATCGCTATATTCGGGGTTTGATGGCTCTATATTGATTGCGCTATAGCCTGTTTTTATATGTAGGCTGCCTTTTTCACTGTTAAGGCCGTCTAGGCCAAAGCCTATGGAAGCTAAGCCTAGCCCTAATGTATTAAATTCGCCATTGTCGTCAGGAGTTATTTTCAAATCTTTGATGCTATATTCAAAGTTAAAGCCGTCCATATCAAAGTTGTATAAGTCTAAAATCATATCGACTACATTGTCACTATTTATGTTTTCGATATCAGCGTCAGGCTGCTCAAGAGCGTTTAATAATTGGAATGTATCAGCATGTTTTTTGAATTTCATGCTATATTCTTGCAGTGTATCTAGCGTGAAATTTTTTATTGAAAAACTAAACTTAGCTTCGCCAAGCTTAACATGGCCGCTACCTTCTGGTGATTTAATGTCTAGGCCTTTTAGGGCTAGATGCGTAGGGCCTGAAAATTTACCATTTTCGTTTTCGCTAAGATTTGTATAAAATTGAGCACCACCAAAGTTAATTCCCATATCTTCGATGCCTTCTTTTATAGATATATTAGATAAATTCATATTTATTTTGGTGAAATATCCAAGCTCTTCATTGAATAAAGCAATGATTTTTTGATCTTGGAAGCTAATGACAATGTCTTCTTCTGTTTCGTCTGAGAGCGTCATTTCATTTGGGATGGATAGAGCTGTTTTCCAGTAGCCTGCTGTATCATCGGGCATCATGTTTAGGGTTATAACTCCGATATCAAAAGTAAATTCTTTTGCTTGGCTTTCGCTTTTAAGGCTTTTAAATGAGATACGAGGAAGGGTTACGGCGTAGAATTCTTTTTCTTGTTTTACTTTAATCTCCCCATCATAAAGGACAAGCATTGATCCAAATGCTTCATTTGATGTTTTTTGGTAATCTAAGATTTTTTGGAATGAAGATTTTAATTTTGCTGCTCCTTGATCGTTAATTTCAATAGCCATTGCATTAACGGGGATAAGAATCAGAAGAAATAATGTGAAAATTAGACGTAACATAGGTTTTCCTTGTAAAATCATGGTGAATTTATAATAAAATACATTTCTTTGATGAAATTTATACAAAAACCTTGATGCGCTCAAGGATAAACGGCATTAATATGCATTGGATTAATAAATATATGTGTTGAAGTTTATGTTAGAGTCAAAAATATCGCAATTTTCATTTTCAAATGAAGGCCAAATTCTGTGGCAGGAAAAGCTGAATAACCCTTTACCAGGCATTGCCGTTGCCACACTTGAAAAAGGTGAGCATGTACTTAAGCCTATTATAAAGGTGATTGAAAATGAGCTTACGGCAAAGCATGATCAAAATGCGTTGAAAAATTGTTTATCTTTATGGATGAAAACATATCTTGGTGAAGTTTTAGAGCCGCTGGTATTATTGGAAATTCCTAATGGCGTTTCGGTTAAGGATGACGCTGTGTCGCAAATTGCGGCTAAAATATATGATGGTCTTGGCATTGTTAAGCGCAGTGATATTGAGGATTTAATTGCGCAGCTTACCCCTGAAACAAGGGGAGATTTGCGAGCCAAGAAAATTCGTTTAGGCCCTGTTCTTGCATTTATTCCTGCACTTAATAAGCCTGCTGCGGTGCGCCTTAAGGCTTTGTTGTGGTCAATTTTTAATGATGGTGATTTGCCTGTAAAAGTGCCTGCGGATGGCATTGTTTCTGTAAAAATAGAAGGCGAAAACCTTAACCAGCAATATTACCGATCTATTGGTTATCCGTTATATGGCGGGCGGGCGGTGCGCATTGATATGCTGGATCGTGTGATTAATTGCATTTACGATAATGCATCTAGCGGTAAATTTCAGGCTCGTCATGAAATGGCAGAGTGGCTGGGTTGTTCTATTGAGGATTTATACAAGGTTATTGAGTCTATGGGGCATGTTAAATCTTATGATCCTGCGGATAATATAGTTGAAGAAGCGGCTGCGGAGGAAGATGTAAAAGAAGAGACAACAAAAGAAGAATCAACAAAAGATGTAAAGCCAGAGCTTGCTACTTTTATTTTGAGAAAAGGCAAGGCTTACGGCAAGGCTGGCGCGGGTAATAGGGGCGCTAATCCCAAGAAAAAATCATTTGATAGCTCCAAGGATAGCAATAAGAAACAATCTAAAAATAAAAAAGCCCATGGTAAAAAACCGCAAAAGCCACGTGATGACCGCGTTATGTCGGTCAAGGCCAAGGTGAACGCAGATGATTCTCCGTTTGCAATATTACAACAATTGAAGAAGTAATTTTAAAAATATGGCGAAGAAAAAGCAATATACTATAAGGATAGAGCGTGATGTAGAGGATCACATCCTACCCAAGGGGTTTTTCAATATTTTAGTAAACCGTTTTTTGCCCGTTATTAGCTTGACCTATATAGGCTCTATTATTGGTGTTGCTGGTAATCGGGGGGATTTTATTCATTATATGTTCAAGGATAATACTGCCTATATAATGTCGTTATTCGTTGTTATTTGGGTTTCTGTTCCTGCTATTATATGGATGATTTTATATGGTAATCCACTGTTTAAGCATGTAGCCGATATTTGGTATAAAATTTTGGCGGCCTTAATGGTGATTACAATAGCGGTTAGCTACTTGCTGTTTCCCGAGGGCGATATTTATGGGTTAAGACTGTATTTTGTCGCATCAATTCCAGTTCTTTTACTTACATATATCCTTTTTGTGAAAGGCGGGCTGCCCTCTATTGCGGCTTATCCACTTAATGCTTTGGGAGTGTGCGCATTTTTATATGGCGCGGTAATAAATGTATTTTTCTAAAAATTACGAGTGATTATGTAGCTGGTTAAATCACTAAGTATTGTTTTCATTTCACTTTGGGGAAGTGGTGATAATGCTTTAGTTGCTTCGACGGCATAGTCTTTGGCAAGCTGAATTGTTTTATTAAGCGCATCATGAGCGTTTATTAGCGCTAAAGCATGTTCAAAATCGCCGTTTTTTTGATCTTTATAGCCTAAAGTACGTCGCCAAAATTCGCGTTGTTCTTTATCTACATTTTCAAGTGCAAAAATTATTGGCGCAGTAATTTTACCTTCTCTAAAATCATCACCAAGCTCTTTGCCCAGAGTTTTTTGATCGGCATCATAATCAAGCGCATCATCAATGATTTGAAACGCAGTGCCAAGCTTTGTTCCGTAATCGCGCATGGCTGTGACTATTTCTTGATCTTGATTAGATAATACTGCGCCTACTTCACAAGAGGCGGCAAAAAGCGCGGCTGTTTTTGATTCTATTACCTCAAGATATACAGGCATTTTTGTTTCAATATCATTAGTAGTGGATAGCTGTAGCACCTCGCCTTGTGCAATAATTGCGGCGGCATTTGAGAGAATGGCTAAAATCTCTAAAGAGCCGCTTTCCACCATCATTTGAAATGATTTGGAGAATAAGAAATCGCCGACTAAAACGCTGGCTTGATTGCCAAATATCAGGTTGGCGGCTTTTTGCCCACGGCGTTCATTGCTTTGATCAACCACATCATCATGTAAAAGTGTGGCGGTATGAATGAACTCCACAGCGGCGGCCAAGTGATATGATTTATCCATTGGCCCATCAAAAAGCGCAGTCGATGCCAGTGTCAGAAGAGGGCGGATGCGCTTTCCTCCCGCAGCTATTAAATACTCGGCAAGCTTAGGTATTACAGGTACATCCGATTGCATATTTTGCAAAATCAGGCGATTTACTTCTTTCATATCACAATCAAGCATGTCAGAGAGAATCTCTAACGGATTTCTTTGTGCTTGACCTGATATTTGCTTTGCGTGTTGCATGGTTGAGTTAGAGCAGTTTTTAGCTGGCTTTTCAATCTATTTTACCAAAAGATCTTGAATTCATTTTACCTTTGCTTTGCTGCGATTTTTTATAGTCATCAAGAATAGCGTTCATACCAACAGAACTGGCTTCTTCATCCTCATTTTCAGCTTGTGTAACAGCCTCCTCATCTTCAACAGCATTTTCATTTGTATCTGCATTATCTATATTGTCGCTTCCAGCGGCTAAATTCTTGTATTTTTTCCAAAGTTTTTCCTCTTCGGTGAGCTCTTCTTCTATTTTGATCTCATCTTCAGGGATAGTTTCTTCGGCTTCGGTTGCTTCCTCTTCTTTTTCAGGTTTAGGCGTTACCCAGCTGGCACTTTTCATTCCGCCACCTTTAGAGCCATTAATATTTTTTGCTTTATTAAAAATCGTAGAGGGGGCTTTTTCTTCGGCCATGGCGGGAATGGAGATAAAAAGACATGCAAAAGCTGTGCAAATGAATAATTTAAAATAAAATGGTTTAGCTATATTCGTCATTGCTCTACTCTCAAAAAATGTAATTACCTAACCACGGTAGCGGAAAAATGAGGCAACATGCAAGATCCATTGCTAATTATTAAAGAGTTTAGCACCGATAATATTGATGATTTCTGGAATATGCTTGATGAATTTAGCTTTTTCATCGATAGGGATTACTATGAGCGTTGTATTGAGCGGCATAAAAATGGTGAGCTTTCTATTGTTATGGCATCTGTAGAATCAATAAATGTCGGTTATTGCCTTTTGAATTGGCAACCTAAATACGCGTATTTCAAGAAATGCGAGATACCCGAAATTCAGGATCTAAATGTGCTTCCTAAGTATAGGCGGCGCGGAATAGGGCGGGCATTAATAGAGTATTGTCAGGATATGGCGCGCGCCAAAAACCATGAGGAAATTGGTATAGGCGTTGGCATGGACAGCTCATTCGGCGCAGCTCAGAGGCTCTATGTTCGCATGGGATATATCCCCGATGGCGCAGGCATTTGCTATGACCGCAAGCAAGTCGCAATAGGTGAATTTAGACCAATAGATGAAGATTTAAGTTTGATGATGAGTAAATTACTATGAGACTATCATCGCCCAGTTTTGGGTGGGCTGTGTCCATTTTTTTAGTGCTTTTTTATACGCACACTAGTGCCCATTGGGTAAAAAACTAGTTTTAGCAAGGCATTTTCGTTAGTGAAAGAGCCTTTGGATTTGGTGTATTTCCGCACCATTTTGTGCAATCCCTCGACTGCATTTGTGGTGTAAATCAGCTTTCTGATGTGGTGATCATACTTGAAATAGCTGGATAATTCTTCCCAATTATTGTTCCAAGAATTCACCACAATCGGGTATTTTTTACTCCATTTATCGTCTAATTTCAATAGCTTATCCGCTGCCAAACCTTTGCTGGAGACACGATAAATTTCCTTTAAATCCTGCATAAATTCCTTTTGATTCTTGCTCGAAACATAGCGCATAGAATTTCTAACCATATGAACGGTGCAAAGCTGAATTCCGCATTTAGGAAAAATAGAATTAATCGCCTCAGGAAAACCCTTTAACGCGCTCACGGAATTTGAAATTAGCGCGCCAAATAAAAACGACATAACAATTGCGCGCAATTGGGAGCTTAAAAAAGACCAAATTTACGTGTTTGACAAGGGTTATTACGATTATAATTACTGTGCATCGGGAGGATAAGAAAACACTGTTAATATTATTGACAAATAATTTTAATTTAAGCGCCGAACGAATCGCGGATTTATACAAAAAACGCTGGCAAGTCGAGCTGTTTTTTAAATGGATAAAACAAAGATTACGCATTAAAAATTTTATAGACAACACCAAAAATTCTGTGGTATTACAATTCGTTACGGCGCTTATTACATGTTTATTACATGTTTATTATTGCAAATCTATAAGCGTGCTTGCCAAGCACAATGCAGTTTATCTGAGTTTTTAATCGAGATAGTTATCGTCTTTCATTTTTTTGTGAGAGCCAAAATCAGATTTAACCATAAGGATAAAAGCTGCCAGCATAATTAATATTCCTAAGGTTATCAGTGCTTTGAAGAATATATCCCAAGGCAGCATAACCGTCCATAATTGCGCAATAGAAAGCAACGCGCCGCCGCAGACCATAATGATAATTGCTTTTAGTAATATTTGGTGCATGGATTTATCCCTAACTTTTTTCTTTTTTCATGACAACAAGAAAGGCCTCGCGGTTGAAGAATAACAGCATGCGGCGAATTTCGCGCTCCATAGTGATAACTTCCCAGCCGTCCTCTCCATTTTTGTTAAGAAATTCCGTGAATTTTATAGGATCAACCTTCGAGCTTCCCAAAAATAGAGATCCAAGCATACCTTCGCGGTAAATTGCTACTTTATATTTGTATTTAGTCATTTATATACCTTTTTAAGTATTTATCCCAACTACCTTCTTTTTCTAAATCTATAAACTCACTGATATTTTCTAAATACCATTCGTTGTTCTTTAGAAATATATGACAAAATATGTAAGTAAAATTATCACTATCAGGAAGTTTATTTATATTCACTTCAAGCAAATTTTCTCTGCTGTAGGAATCTATTAGGCGGGCGCATGGGGTATCAATTTCATTAATTTTATGTGCGCAATCACTTTCCACAACTAAAAAGAAATGATTATATGTATTTTTTGCATCTTTCAGTTCGATATGTATTTCTTCATCGTAAAGACCCTCTCCATCCATATTATCGCCATTATGATATACCATTTCAGAGGCATCAATTGCGTTATATGCAGATGGATCAACAATGGATTTAAAGTTTTTGTCTTTGTCATATGCATAGCAACATAAATCCAAATCATAATTTTGGTCATCAGCTTCTCTGTCTGCTTCATCATCTTTTTGTGTTAAAAGGGCAGGTTTTTTTATAAAGTGTTTTAATGTTTTAGGGTTTTTTATCACTATTTTTATTGAGTCAATAATTTGCTCAATCTGATATTGTGGATCAATTTTTTGATTGGCATTTGGATTCCAAGACAGGCTAGCTAAAATCCTATGTGCAGCCTTTTTTGTTACATTAAGTTTTACAATATCTTTAGGTTTTGGTCCGTTGATAAGTCCCATATTTTACTCTCCTAGTTTCTCTTTCAATAATTTATTCACGGCAGCAGGATTGGCTTTGCCTTGTGATTTTTTCATTACTTGCCCGACGAAAAAGCCGAATAGCTTGTCCTTACCGCCTTTATATTTTGCGACATTATCGGGGTTATCGGCGATTACTTCGTCAATGATAGCTTCTATTGCGCCTGTGTCGGTGACTTGTTTAAGTCCTTTTTCCTCAACGATTATAGCCGCATCTTTGCCGCCGACAAACATTTCGGCGAAAACATCTTTGGCGATTTTGCCCGATATTGTTTCATCGGATATAAGCGCGATTAGCCCGCCTAATTGCTCGGCGGAAATAGGGCTATCATCCAGTGTTTTCTCGTTTTTCTTTAATATGCCGAGTAGCTCATTGATAACCCAGTTCGCGGCGAGCTTGGGATCACGTCCCTTGGCAACGGCTTCGTAGTAATCAGCGCGGGCGCGCTCGGCGATTAAAACGCTGGAATCATAGGCACTTAAACCAAATTCATCCGTGAAGCGGTGTTTCTTTTGATCGGGCAGCTCGGGCAGAGTTGCCTTAATCTCATCAACCCAGCTTTGCTCAAACGTCAAAGGAAGCAGGTCAGGATCAGGGAAATAGCGATAATCGTGAGCATCTTCTTTGGAGCGCATAGAACGCGTTTCAAGCTTCACAGGATCCCAGAGCCTTGTTTCTTGCACAACCTCACCGCCATTTTCCAGTATTTCAACTTGGCGAATGGCTTCATAATCAATGGCTTGGCCGACGGCTTTTAGTGAGTTCACATTTTTAATTTCCGCGCGTGTGCCAAGCTCGGCACCTACACGGCGCATGGATATATTTACATCTGCGCGCATAGAGCCTTCGTCCATATTGCCGTCACATGTTTCTAAATAACGCACAATCATACGGATTTTCGAGAGATAGGCTATGGCTTCTTCGGGACTTCTGATATCGGGTTCGGACACGATTTCCATCAATGCGCAGCCAGAGCGATTCAAATCGACATAAGTTTTGTTAGGATGCTGATCATGCACCGATTTACCAGCGTCTTGCTCTAAATGTAGGCGGGTAATTCCGATTATTTTTACACTGCCATCGGGCAGGTCAATTTCAACTTCTCCTTCGCCAACAATAGGATCTTCAAACTGTGATATTTGATACCCTTGAGGCAAATCAGGATAGAAATAATTCTTACGCGCAAAAACTGAATAATTGTTAATTTTGGAATTAATCCCAAGCCCTGTTTTGATGGCTTGCTCAACACATTTCTGATTTAGAACAGGCAGCATCCCTGGCATAGCCGCATCAACCAGCGATACTTGAGAGTTTGGAGCTGCGCCGAATTTAGTCGCTGCGCCTGAAAATAGCTTGGACTCAGCAGTTATTTGCGCATGTATTTCCATGCCAATAACTATTTCCCAATCGCCAGTTTCACCTTTTATTAATTTAGCCATAATTAAATAATCCTTAGTTATTATTCTTAATTTTATCTTTTGTTATCTCTTGCATATTCGAAGTCATAGCGACACTGATTTATTATCACATCACGTTGAGATGAATAATCCTTCTCAGAGAAGTAATGTTCAAGCGGAGTTAGTGTCATTGGGTCAAAGTGAGTTGCCCTCATGATTATGTATGCGGCATTATCATTGATATAATCCTTGAAACGATTACTTACGCATCTGCAAACGGCTGCTTTGCCTCTGACAATATCTTCTAATCGGCTGGAGGTCATGCAGTCAGTTCTGACTTTCTTTTCAATCACATATTCCATGCAAGGCGCATAGTCATATGCAAGCATTCTGCTGCGAGCTTCTCTGCCGCGGCTGGTTTTTTTGTTAAGCTCCATAAATTCGGTAACTGTGAGTGTTTCCGACATTTTAGCAGAGGTGCAGCCGCATAATATTTCTTTTTCATCTTCTCCAAAGATATAGCTTTTTTCTTCCATACATGTTTTGAAATAGTGGTTAGCCATAATAGCCGAGGTTAAAGGCTTGCCGTCATTACCGTAATCCATTCTAGGGTTAAGGATGTCGCCTAGCGATTTTACCTCTTCATCAGTGCTTTGAGCTGTCGAAGGGGTTGCTACAAAACATGTTGCTATAAAAATGGTTGATATAGCGATGTGAAAAAATCTATTGAAGGGCATGATAGCTTAATCCTTTTTTATGATTTTAGGTGTGTTTTTGAATTGCGCTGAATCCTCTATAACGCCAGAGACTCTCAGCACTGTTTCTT
>JAMONE010000030.1 GCA_027066695.1 Micavibrio sp.
CAACATCAAGCGCGTGCCAGCGCAAAGCCCAGTCAGCGCGCCATTGCGCTTTAGCTTTACCGCCTGTAACAGCTTGAGTAACCCTAGAGCCGTCCACATCCTCAAAAGTTATTGTGCCCGCATCTGCATTTGTTTCAAGGATTGGAACTTGCAATACTGCGCCGTTAGAAGGTGAAATAGGCAAGAAAGGTGAGTAGCTTGCAGCGCGTTGTTCACCTAATATAGGAAGAACTGCGCCCTTAATATTTTCATGATGCTTTAGCATGAGCAAGAGCGTTTCATCAAATTTGCCCGACATATAATGCTCGGATGCGGATTTGAAATCGTAATCAAAGCCGTAACCATCCAAAAATGCACATAATTGAGCATTATTATGAGCGGCGTAGCTGTCATATTCGCTGTCGAACGGGTTTGGCACGCAGCTTAAAGGCTGCCCCAAATGCTCGGCTAACATGTCTTGGTTTGGCACATTGCTAGGCACTTTTCGTAGGCCATCCATATCATCGGAAAAGCAAATTAGCTTAGTAGGGATTTCAGGGTGCAGAGTTTTAAAGGCTTGCAATACCATAGATGTACGGCAAACTTCGGCAAATGTCCCGATATGCGGCAGCCCCGATGGACCATAGCCCGTTTCAAATAAAATATAACCCTTTGGCGGCGTTTGCACCTGCCCACGCCCAATAGAGCGCAGTCGCTTAACCACGGTTTTTGCCTCTTCAAACGCCCATGTACGGCACTGGCTTGCAATCTCTGTGGCTATTTCAGGGGTGGTTTCATTACTCATGTCTTACTTCCTTGCATATGCATTGCTCAATGGCTGAAAACTAGCAGAGAAAGGCGAAGATTTAAAGGTTTTATTTAGTTATAAGTGAATATAGAATGCTGCAACCTAACCATAGCATTTCCTCGAAAGATGAATTCCATAAACATCAATATGTTAACTGGCTTCCCATTATATCAGCGCAAAACGATAGATTCCATGATCGTTAAAGTATTTGAAAAACATTATTTCAATATTTTTTGAGGGGGCATGGCGTTTGGCTCGTATAAGAGGTAGAATTGCATGAACGGAGCAAAAGCCATGTTGTTGAAAGTTATTGATAAATTATTGGATAAGTTAATCCAGAAAGAGCCTGATTATAGCCGTATTAATAGGCTGGAATCCGATGTTTGGAGACAAATTAAACAGAGTAAAGCGGCTGGTAGTGCTATATCATTCATGATGCCTGTGTGGGGCAATACGCAGCTTCGTTATGCATCTTTAACGCTGGCTTTGATTGGTGGATTGATCGTTTCGCAAGGATCTATCCAGCCGATACCTCGTTCCAATATATTGGATTTGGAGGTTTTCTCGCCCAATGCATCTTTTCTTATGACAGCCACCTTTGAACGCTCGGACATTACCTCCTCATGAAAAATATCCCTCAAATCGCATTTTTCCTTATTATTATTGCCTGCGCAGGCTTCATCGGGGTTTGGATTGGTCAAAATACATTGATGCAAGGCCAACATAAATATGAAGCTACAAGCGATATACATTTTGTACTTCATGATAAGCTGGCAATAACGGCGCAACAAGAGGTGCAGCTTTCTAGCATTGAAACAGAGTATAAGCGTTTAAAAGGCTTTTACCAAGATCAAATGAAAACAGCTAATATGGAGCTGGCGCAGGCTATTAAGGATGGTGGATATCAAACTCCTGAAATTAAGGCTATCGTTCAGAAAATTCATGGAGCTATGGGATCTTTGCAAGGTTTAAGCCTTGAGCATCTTGCTGATATGCAGAAAATTCTGAGCCTTGAGCAGAATAAAAAATTGCAGGAGATGGTTGTTGAGCAGCTTAGGCGTAATGCTGGAGAATAACAGCGATGAAGAGGTTATGCTGGCTCTGCAAACTGGTCAAGACAAAGCTCTTGATGAGTTGATGCGCCGTTATAAGCAGCCGCTTTTTCATTTCGTAACCCGTTATACTCGCGATGAAGACACTTCTTACGATATCGTGCAGGAGACTTTTTTTCGCGTTTACAACAAGGCCGAGACTTTTAACCCAGCCTATAAATTTAAGACATGGCTTTATCAAATCGCGCTGAATTTATGTCGCGATTATGCCCGTAAGAAAAAGCTGCAATCCTTCGTATCTCTGGATACATGGATGCAAGGTGATGATGATTATGGCTCATTGCATGATATTTTAGCTAGTGATGAGAATATCGAAAACCTCACCGAGTACCGCCAAACGCTTGAGTTATTGGAAAAACAAATTGACCAGCTGCCGCATAAGTTAAAGACGGCTCTGATCTTGTTTGCTTTGGAGGATCATTCACAAGAAGAATGCGCACGTATCCTTGGTATTACACCAAAAACGGTGGAAATGCGAATTTATCGCGCACGAAAAAAGTTACTTCAAAACTTTGCAAAAAAAATTTGAGGGGCTGTGGTATATTCTTCGTATTAAACTTAGACGACTTTAATTTCGGAGAATATAATGAACCTCAAAAAGTTTTTAAGCGTTGCTGCTGTTATTGTAATATTACCGCATAGCCATGCTTTTGCTACATCGTTTGATGAATATGTTGAGCGTTTATCCGAGCATCCGCAGGTGATGAGCGTTTTGGCCGAAAGTGAAGCTTTAAGTGCGCAGGCGCAAGGTGCGCTGGGCTTGCCTGACCCGACATTATCAATCGGTGTTGATAATATGCCTGTTTCTGATATGGCTTTTGATCGGTTTTTACCAACATCTAAAGTAATTGGTTTTAACCAGAAAATCCCTAACCCTGTTATGTTACGCGCGAAATCTGGTAAATTAGAACAGTTATCTGAAAAGCATAAATTAATAGCTGATTACACACGCTCACGCTTGAACTTCATGTTAATAACAAAATTAGCAGAACAGCAAAATGTAAAAACACAAATGGAATTAATTAAGAAACAACTTGGGTTTTATCATGAGCTGGAAGATACGTTCAAAGGTCAAATTGAATCTGGTCGCTCTGTTTATCAAAGATTTTCCGAAGTTGATGTTGAACGCGCGGAAGCCGAGCGCAAACTTAATGATTTTGAGGCGCAGCTTGTTTCTATTGAAGCTGAATTTATACGCTTGATTAATGAAGTGCCGAAAATTGAAATACCTAAAATTATTGAGGCAAGCTGGAATCAAAATTCTTATGAGCTATATCCCGTATTAATTGCTGAGCAGGATGTTGATATAGCGAAAAAGAGCGTTGGTATTGCTGGCGCAGCTTTTCTTCCCAATTTTGGGGTGAACGCAGTTTATAAGCAACGCGAAGATGGGCAAAATGGTGGCTTTGCAGGTGATGACTGGTTTTCCGTTCAAGCGCAAATAACGCTGCCGCTCTGGGCATCTAAAAATCAAAAACCAAAGCTAAAAGCGGCAAAAGATAAAGAACGCAGTGCGATGTTTGCTTATGAGAACATGCAGCGACTTTGGGTGCAAAAAATGACAGCACTTGAAAGTTTGCGTGATGCGGCGGCTAAAAACGTAAAGGTTTTGCAAGATAAAGACCATGCAATGAATGGTAAAATCAAAGCAGCGCAGCGTAATTATGAAGCTGGTACAGCAGAGCTTGACGGTGTTTTGCTTGCCAAGATTGATCGTTTAAATATTCAAGCGCAGCTAGCGCAGGTCAAAGCTACTCATATATCCAGAGCGGCTGAGTTTAATTCAAATATTGTAGAAGGTATACAAAAATGAAAAAAGTGACTCCATTTCTATTTTTACTTTTAATTTTTATTGCAACGCCTGCCCTGGCCATGCAGCAGCAATATACTTGTCCGATGCATCCGCATTACGTGGCGGATCGCCCTAGCGCTTGCCCGATTTGCGGGATGGATCTTGTGGCAATGGATAGTGATGAGGTTGAGGAAGAGGCGGAAGAAGCTACTATATCAACGCCAAAGGGCGAGAAGAAAATTCTGTATTGGGTCGCGCCAATGAATCCTAATTACAAAATGGATAAGCCGGGAAAATCTCC
>JAMONE010000031.1 GCA_027066695.1 Micavibrio sp.
AATATTATTACCCATATCAGATGAGGCAAGCTCTTTAAACGGCGCAAAATCAAGCCTCGATAGCTCCTCATACGGCGCGTCAATAACAGGCAGCTCTAAATGAGAGTCACTATGCGCGCGCCCATGCCCAGGGATATGTTTTATAATCGGAGTAATGCCCGCCTTAAGAAAATTGCGGCAAACACACTCCCCCAAACGCGCAACGATTTCAGGATCATCAGAAAACGCCCTATCTCCGATAATAGCGTGCGCACCCTCAAAATACAGATCAAGCACAGGCGCACAATTAACATTTATACCAAGCTCTACCAGCTCATCAGATAATCTTAATGTTTCAAAGCGAAGCTCATCAAGTGCTTTTTCGCGATCAAGCTTATATAAGTCACCAAAATATCGCATTGGCTTAAAATCACGCCAATGCGGAGAGCCGAGCCGCTGAACCCGCCCGCCTTCTTGGTCAATAAGTATAGGGCAATCGCGCCCAACAATTTCTTTCAGGCTAGATGTTAATAATTTTAACTGGGCAGGATTTTCACAATTACGCTTAAATAGAATAAAGCCAAATGGGTTGGCACTCTTGAATAATGAAATTTCTTTATCCGTAAGCTTTGTTCCTGAAATTGAAAAAATACAAGCTAGCGCATTATTTAACAACCAAGCACCCTCCAGCTTTGCCTTGCGCCTTTAAAGCATTGCAAATTTTACTGGCTTCATCCTTGCTCATTGGACCTGCTTGAATTCGATAAAACGTGCCCTTGGTTAAATTAACTTCCTGCACACGAAATTTGGAAGTCGATAACACGCCATAGCGCGTTTGCATTTTCCTCCATTCAGAGCTTGCACGCGCAGGATCTGTAATGCTTGCCAATTGCACAAAATATGATACCGCCGAGATATTTGCCGCAGGGCTGCTAGCCATGCCAACCGCTGGCTCTATCGCAGAAACGCTGCTTGCGCGTTCATTTAAAATATTACGTACAAAATCCAGTGTTTCAGGCGCAGCCGCAGCCGCATGCATTTTTGTAACTTTCGGTTTAGCCGATATAGCTGCCAAAGCAACTTTTTGGTTAAACTCACTTTCAACTTTATTATTACTTGAAGAGTTATCTATTTTTTGCAAAATATCTTCGACTATTGGCTCTTTAATACTGGAAATTTGCACTGCTGGCTCATCTAATAAAGGTAAATCAGGAGAAGCCATTGGATTTTGCTCCATCGCTAAATCTATCGCGGCTTCTTTATTAACTAATGCTAAAATACTGTTATTCTCTTCATCAAAGCGCATCAATAAATTCTCGATGGCTTTCACCTCATTATCGATATTTAAAGAGCTAACCTTACCCGCACCAGCCATTATCGTACTCTCAATATTAGCAATAGACATGCCCCCACGCTCAACTGGCTGTGTTTTAATCGGGCGTAGATCAGCCCTTATGATAGGAATATTTTGCTGCGTATTCTCCCCATCAAATGGGTAGGTTATTATAATGATACTCAAAAACAAAACAGCCACAATAATCAGCGAAACGATGGCAACAAATGGCCTTTTCAGCTTATTCATAATATTAGTAATAATTCGTGAGCCTAACCCGTTATTATCATCTAATGACATGCTAGGCTTTGCCGGAGCTTTTAAGTAATGGTTATAACCATATTGATGAAATTGATTACCCTGACTCATAAACTTTATATTCCTTAATTATTACGCAATAAAACCTAAATAAATTATAGAATTTACCGACAGCATTTTCAATTCATTATTTATACAAAACATAAGGTAGATAAGCAGAACTAAAGAATAACTAACGCAAATCCCAGTAAAGATCAAACAGCTTTTCATGCTCTCTAATAGCATAGCGATCAGTCATTCCCGCGATATAATCAGCCACAATACGCGCCCTGACCTGCTCATTATTTTGCGCATCAGCCTCAACAACACGCAGCTGCCAATTATCTGGCAGCAGCTTATAATTTCTGTGGAAAGCTTCAAACAGATCACATACAATGCGCTCCACCTTAACGCCAATACGGTTAATTGTGTAATGCTTATACATGCGATTAAACAAGAAATCCCGCAGCTCCCCTACGTTTGCATGCATTTCATCCGAAAAAGCCACCACCTGCATGCCTGCATTTCGAATATCATCAGGTGATTCGGGTTTTACCCGCTTCAAACGCCTATCGGTTTCCGCCAAAACATCATCAACCATAACGCCAATCATATCACGCTTGGTTTCTTGTATTAAGTAACGATCTGATATATCGGGGTAAGTCTTACGCACAGCCTCTATAACCTTTGATAATATCGGCACGCTCAGCAAATCATCAATGCTAAATAATCCTGCGCGCACGCCGTCTTCTATATCATGATTATTATATGCTATATCATCGGAAATAGCGGCAACTTGCGCCTCCATAGAAGCATAAGTATTAAGCTGCAAATCCATTTGGCTTTGCAGCTCGCGCACAGCGATATGAGGCTCGCCCGTTATCGGACCATTATGCTTAACTACGCCCTCCAACGTCTCCCACGTTAGGTTAAGCCCGTCCCAGCGCGGATATTTACGCTCAAGCGTTGTCAAAACGCGCAAAGACTGGTCATTATGCTCAAAACGGCCATAGGGCTGCATCACGATTTTAAGGTAATCCTCGCCCATATGCGCAAACGGCGTATGCCCCATATCATGCGCAAGCGCAATCGTTTCGGCCAAATCTTCATTCACCATAAAACTGCGGGCTAATGTGCGGGTAATCTGCGCCACTTCCAATGTATGAGTAAGGCGCGTTCGGTAGTGATCGCCCTCATGATAGACAAATACTTGCGTCTTATATTTAAGGCGACGAAATGCCGAGCTATGAATGATTCGATCCCTATCTCGCTGGAACTCATTGCGGTGATGGCTTGGCGGCTCATCATGCACCCGCCCTAAAGACTGTTCAGGCTTACATGCATAAGATGCCAACGGCATAGCGCAATAATTATAAGATGTTTGTTCATTTCCCATGGAAAAACCCTACATAGTTAAGCCCTACAAATCCAGCCATTAAATAATTTTTGACAATGAAATTAAAATTATGTATATTTACACATAACTAAAAATTTGGGGTGAAAAATAATGATGGATAAAACAATCTATATTAATTCAACACTATCATTAGTTGCCTTAGCAGCAGGATTAGGCGCAACGCTAGCCATCTCCGAATTAAATGAAGAACAAAGAAAACAAATAGAACAAGCAGAACAGCGAGAGCAAGCCATATATGCAGCAGGAAAAAACACTCGCATTGAAGAGCTATTTATGGTCTTTGAAAGTTACAAAACAGATAACATCAAAGGTCTTTCTAACGCCGCAGCAAAGGAAGAAATAGAAACGCTTCTAAAAAATCAGGTATCGATACTTGGCAGTAACGACGACCGTGTAGCCTTAAGCCCTATACACGGCGATTATTCATCAAAAAAAACTGGGAATATTGTTCAGGTAAACGGGTATGACGACGACAAAAACCACTGGAATTGTTCCGCCGACTGGCAAAAAGCCGCCGAAGTAGACATGACACAGGAAATCCCCGCATATCTTTCAAACAACCTCACTGATATTAATGAATGGGACGCGGTCTTCCAAGAGACAGAAGTATTCCACGTCGATAATTGCACTTCGGTAGAGCCTTAATTTATTCTAAAAAACACTAATAATCAGCCATACAAAATCACTGATATTCATTATAATGAACCAAGCCACAATAAACGCAATTCCCTTTGCCCACCCCTTACGCTTTATCAACGCATAAGGCATTAATATCGGATAAAAAGAATAAAAGAAAAATCCATAGTCAAAGCTCCCGGGCAATCTAAAGCCAATTGCATGCACATAATATATAGTTAGAAGAAATATTATAAAAGAGTATAAAAAGTCAATCTGATCATTTGTATAATAATAATAATAATAGCTAAAACCAGCATTAAGTGCCTGCAT
>JAMONE010000032.1 GCA_027066695.1 Micavibrio sp.
TTCATGAGCGCGGAAGCGGTGAAGCTTGCCCGTGTCCAAATCCCAAGCCATAACGCCGATGCACTTGCCGTCATCACTCATGATAAGATCAAGCGCGAAATATTCGATAAAGAACTGCGCATTATGTTTTAAGGCTTGGGTATAAAGAGTATGCAAAATTGCATGACCTGTGCGGTCTGCCGCCGCGCAAGTGCGCTGGGCTGTGCCCTCACCGAAATGCGTTGTCATACCGCCAAATGCGCGTTGATAAATCTTGCCCGCGGCTGTGCGCGAGAAGGGAACGCCGTAATGCTCCAGCTCGATAATCGCGGGGATAGCCTCACGGCACATATATTCGATAGCATCCTGATCGCCGAGCCAATCACTGCCCTTAACTGTGTCATACATATGGAACTGCCAGCAATCCTCGCCCATATTACCAAGAGCTGCTGATATCCCGCCCTGCGCCGCAACTGTGTGCGAGCGCGTCGGGAAAACCTTGGATATAATCGCCGTGTTAAGCCCTTTTTCAGCGCAACCTAAGCCAGCGCGCAAACCCGCTCCGCCCGCTCCGACTACTACAACGTCAAATTCATGATCTATAATTTCGTAAGATTCTGTCATTTTTATACATTCTCTGATTATTCTATTTCACAAGCATTAATACATTTTAGATAATTCCACCTTACTTCCGGATCTTGTTCATCTTCACTAGGCATATCACACCCACATTTACTGTAATGAAATCCCTCCGATGATTTTTCCTCAAGTACACGCCACCTATGTTCCGCCTCAGGAGGCATTTCAATCTCAGCTTCATCTATAGCCTTACAGATGTTTGTACACTGCAAATAACGCCATTTTTGCAAGGGATCAGTATCACTGTCCTGTGCCATATCACAAACACACTCTCCATCTTTTATATATTTATCTGCTAACTTACTTTGTAACTTATTCCAACGCTGTTCAACTGAGTAAGGGCTAGAAATCTCTACTGGTTCAGTAACTAAAGCAATTTTCAAGATACTGAAAATAATAGCAATGGCCATAGCGAAGAACAATATTTTCTGCCCGATAAGTTTAACCATTCTCAGTTTCTCATTAGCGATATAATCCTCGACGATTACTTGCGCACCGAGTTTAGCGTGAAGCATTACGCTACATACCAATATTATCATTAATATGGCGTGCACAGGATAGGAAAGCCACGTTGTAAACTCGGCATAACTTGCGCCTTGCAGTTTAGCGATAGAGCAAATCAACCAAATGATAAGCGGGATTTGCGTAACAGCCGTAATTTTTTGCATCATCCAATGCTCTGTCCCTTCGTGGGCAGAGCCTAGCCCTTTGGCTTTTTTAAGTGGCGATACATATAAGTTATTATCTTTATTAGACATGTAGCTCTCCTATCGCGCAAACCCAAGTGGCAATAGTTAGAATAACAGCCGCCGCAATCACATAGTAATTAGATCGCATCGCGGTTTTCTTATCCAGCAACTTGCCCGTGTCAAAAAACATATGACGAATACCATTGCACATATGAAAGTAAAGAGCCGCCGACCATAGGAACAAAATTATTTGCCCCAAAATGCTTGTCGCAAGCCCCATAACAAAATTATAATGAGCCTCACCACTAGCTGCGGCAATAAAAAATGCGCAAATCAACAGAGTGCCGATTGCAAGGCTAACACCAGTTATGCGATGAGTTATAGACATCAGAGCGGTAAGGGGAAGCTTATATACCTGTAAATGCGGGGATAGCGGCCGTGGAATTTTATTTGTCGATTGCACCATTTAGAGTGTCCTTAATTTAATTCAGTGACATCATACGAGCTATATAACAATTTTTAAAGAGTAAATTTAAATTGAGCCACTACCGCCATGCCCCTGCCCTTCTTCAGTAGGGATTTTTTTAACAAAGCTCCCTGCGTTCATTAATGATGCGTTGCGAGAATATGCTATAAAGCACAGGCAGGACAAATAGGGTCAGCAATGTAGAGGAGAACAATCCACCCACTACAACCGTTGCCAGCGGCTTTTGTACTTCAGAGCCAATACCTGTAGCCAGCATCATCGGGATTAATCCTAATGCGGTTGTAAATGCCGTCATAAGGACAGGGCGCAAGCGGGATAACGCACCGTCAAAGACAGCCCTACCCGCTTCTGTACCGCTTTCCACTAATAAATTAATAGCATTAACCATCACCACGCCGTTAAGCACTGCCACACCAAATAGTGCGATAAAGCCAATAGATCCCGGTACAGATAGATATTGCCCCGAGAAATATAACGCTGCTATCCCGCCAATCATAGCTAATGGCACATTAAGCATAATCAATGCAGCTTGCTTAACCGAGCCAAAGGCAAAGAAAAGCAGCAAAAAGATCAACCCCAACGAAAGCGGCACTACTATCATAAGGCGTGCTTGTGCGCGTTGTTGATTTTCAAACTGCCCGCCAAACACCACGGAATAGCCAGGTGGGAGGTTGACATCTTCCTTGATACGTTTGCTTATTTCCTCAACAAAGCTACCCATATCACGCCCGCTTAAATTCGATTGGATAACAACGCGCCTTTGCACATCATCACGACGAATTTGCGGAGGACCTGCCTCGATAGATACATCAGACACATCGCCAAGCCTTACCCATGCACCGCTTGGTGCTTGCATAATAATATCGGAAATAGCCTGCATATCATTGCGATATTCTTTGGCAAAGCGCACATAAATATCATAACGCTCATTGCCTTGAATAACCTGCCCTGCGGTTGCTCCACCAATAGCATCTGATACCAAAGCCATAACTTGCCCGACAGGAATGCCGTAGCGAGCGAGCTTATCACGATCAGGACGCACGACAAGCTGCGCCTCCCCTGCAATTTGCTCCATCTCTACCGATTGCGCGCCATCAATTTTACGCACCAAGGTTTCGATTGCTTTGCCTTTTTCAGCTAACACACCAAGATCAGGGCCAAATAGCTTAATCGCAAGCTGCGCCTTTACGCCAGACAGCAACTCATCCACGCGCGTGGCAATTGGTTGAGAAAAAGTAAATAGCAATCCTGGATGGCTAGACATTTTCTCTTCCATAAGCTCTTGCAACTCATAGCGATTTTTAGCCGATTCCCATTCATTAACAGGTTTCAGCCCGACATAAATTTCAACATTAGAGACAGGCTCAGGATCACCGCCAACTTCAGCGCGACCAATACGGCTAGAAGCATAAAGCACCTCTGGAAACTCCAAAAGCTTTCGTTCCAGCTTTTGCGCAACGCCAAGCGAGGTTTCCAGTGATGAGGAAGGCGCAAGCGTAACGCGGATATTCATTGTCCCCTCTTCCAGTTCAGGCACAAACTCAGTGCCAAGAAATGGTACAAGTGCAAGCGAGCCAATGAAAATTGCCACTGCGCTAATAACTACTATCTTTTTTGCCTTAAGCGCACTGGTTAGAGCTTTCTTATAAACATCATCGAACATATCGATCAAAAAGTTAGATTTATGATCAACCCCTTTTTTGAACAGGAAGATCGATAGCGCAGGAATAACAGCGAGCGCAACAATCAATGATCCCATCATAGCCAAAACAATGGAGGATGCCATAGGCTGAAACAGCTTTCCTTCCACACCTTCCAATGTAAATAGAGGCATGAAAACAACGATGATAATCAACACAGCAAAAAATATAGGTCGCCCAACCTCGCGGGAGGCTTCTAAGATACGTAATTTTATACTTTCAGGATTGCTCTTTTCATCATGGTGAGAGAGATGCTTGAAAATATTTTCCATCATCACAACCGCGCCATCAACCATCATCCCAATCGCAATAGTTAATCCGCCAAGAGACATCAAATTAGCCGAAATCCCCCAATACGCCATCACCATCAATGCCAAAATAATAGAAATAGGCACAGAAATCAGCACCAAAAATGCGGCGCGGATATTCATTAAAAACAGAAATAATATAATAACAATCAAAATAAAAGC
>JAMONE010000033.1 GCA_027066695.1 Micavibrio sp.
AATGATATATTCGAAGAAGAACATAGAAATTTAAGAAATGATATTGATGATTTGCAAGAATCACTGGACGCGCTGCCTCACCCAATATGGATTAGAGATGAAAATCAAAAAATAATATGGTGTAATGTTGCATACGCAAAAGCTGTTGATGCACCTCCTAGTGAGATTATAGCGCAGCAAAAAGAGATTATTTCGCCTTCCCGAAAAAGAAAACCTAGCGAGAAAGACAGCTTATTCGGCGCAGAGCTTGCTCGCATGGCAATAAAAAACTCTCGCACTCAAATCACAAGAACCCATGAAGTTCTGGGCGGAAATCGACTATTAATAAAAATATCCGAAGTACCAATAAAAGCCAAAAACATGAGCGTTGGCATGGCAGAGGATATAACCGAGGAAGAGCGAATTCTTGACGAGGTTAAGAATAACAATGATGCTAATCGTGCTTTGCTGGAACAACTGCGCTCTGCTATTGCTATTTACGGGGCGGATCATAAATTAGAGTTTTATAACTCATCATTTGCGCAGCTTTGGGATCTGGAAGATGGCTGGCTGAATAAAAAGCCAAAGCTTGGTGATATAATGGAAAAGCTGCGTGAAACACGCCGCCTCCCTGAGCAAGCCGATTTCAGAACTTTCAAAAAAAGCTGGCTTGATATGTTTACAAGCCTGATAGAGCCGCGCGATGATATGCTGTATTTACCTGATGGCTCGGCTTTGCGGATGTTGGTTGTGCCGCATAAGCTTGGCGGATTAATGATGACATTCGAGGATGTCACCAGCAGGTTAGAGCTTGAATCCTCTTACAATACGCTTATCGCTGTTCAAAAAGAGACACTGGATAATCTTGATGAGGGCGTGGCGGTTTATGGCGGTGATGGGCGATTAAAGCTATGGAATCCATCTTTTGGGCGGCTATGGTCAATTGATCCTGAAAGCTTAGAGGGCGAGCCGCATATATCGCGCGTAGTGGCCAAAATGGCATTATTAATTGATGATGATAATCATGATATTAATGATAAGCTGATATCTCTTGCTTTGGATAGATCGGCAAATGAAGGTCGGCTTAAATGCGCGGATAAGGTTTTGGTTGATTATTCAACTGTTCCATTACCAGATGGCGGAGTTTTAATTACCTATACCGATGTTACTGATACTATGCGCGTTGAAAATGCCTTGCGTGAGAAGAATACCGCTCTGGAAGCGGCAGAGCAGCTAAAGCTGGATTTCCTCGCCAATGTTTCATACCAACTTAGAACCCCGCTAAATGTTATTATGGGCTTTAACGAGATGCTTGCTCAGGAATTATTTGGCTCATTAAATGAGAAACAAAAGGAATATACACGTGATATTGGCGGCGCAAGTAAACAGCTTTTAAGCCTTGTTAACGATATTCTTGATCTATCTACTATCGAGGCAGGTCAAATGGATCTTGATATTAAAATCACCTCTATTAAAGATGTGATGAAAAATATTATGGAGCTGGTTCAAGATTGGGCGCGTAAAAAAGAGATAGAAGTATCGCTTCACTGTCCCGCCAATATTGGCAAGGCGGAAATTGATAGCTCGCGCTTTAAACAAGCGGTGATAAACCTTATCCGCAATTCAATCGAATATACAAGCGAAGGCGGCAGGATAGAGCTTCGCGCCGCACGCCAAGGTGATAATATCAAAATCACAGTAAAAGATAATGGCTGGGGCATCGCGCCAGAAAATCAAAAAAGGATTTTACAGCCCTTTGAGCGCATAGATGGACAACAGCAAAATACCCGCGGTGTAGGGCTTGGCCTAACACTTGTGCAAAATATTGTTGAACTACATGGCGGTGAATTTAGTCTTGAATCCAAGCTTGATGAAGGCACAACCGTGTCACTGCTTTTCCCAAAAAAATCTAATGGTCAAGACCTATTAAATTCCAACAAATGAAAGGAAATTTATGAATACGAATCGGCGAACAAAAATTTTAGCAACATTAGGGCCTGCATCTAACTCTAAAGAGGTGATAGAAAAGCTTTTTTGCGCTGGCGTTGGTACTTTTCGTTTGAATTTTTCACATGGCACACATGACGATCATAGGGCTGCACTGGGGCATATCCGCGAGATAGAGGCTCAATATAATCAGCCCATAGGTATTATTGCAGACATGCAAGGGCCAAAACTGCGTATTGGAAAATTTGAAAACTCTTCTATTGAACTTGAAAAAGGGCAGGGCTTTCGATTCGATTCGGATGAAACACTTGGCAATGAAAGTCGCGTTTACCTTCCACATAAAGAAGTCATCGATTCGATGGCAGTGGGAAGCCTTATTTTCCTTGATGATGGAAAAGTGCGCATTGAAATTACAGGCAGGGGAGAGGGTTATCTTGATGGCGTTGTGCAAGCTGGCTCACATTTAAGTAATAATAAAGGCTTTAACCTGCCGAATATATATCTTCCCATCCCCGCCCTAACCGATAAAGATCGCATTGATTTGGAGGCAGCTCTTGAAATGGGCGTTGACTGGATTGCGCAAAGTTTTGTGCAAAAACCCGAGGATGTTCAAGAGGCATTAGAACTTATAAATGGACGTGCTAGCCTTATTGTAAAAATAGAAAAGCCGTCTGCTCTTGAAAATTTGGAAGAAATTGTTGATTTGGCCGATGGCGTTATGCTGGCACGTGGGGATCTTGGCGTTGAAATTCCGCCAGAAGATGTGCCGTGTGTGCAAAAACATGTTGTGCGCTTTGTACGTGATAAGGGTAAGCCTGTTATAATTGCTACGCAGATGCTGGAATCGATGATTAGCAATGCAAGGCCTACTCGCGCGGAGGCCTCTGACGTTGCTACGGCAGTATATGACGGGGCAGATTGCGTGATGCTTTCGGCTGAAACTGCGGCGGGGGAATATCCTGTGAAATCAGTCCAGATGATGGATCGCATAACAAAACGCACCGAAGCGGATGAAAATTATATCGAGATGATGGAAGCTTCGCGTGTTGATACCCTCAACTGCCCGTCGGATGCTATTACAACTGCCGCTTATTATATTGCGCAAGATGTTGATGCAAAGCTGATTGTGAATTACACGATGTCAGGCTCTACCGCTCTTAGGACATCGCGCCAAAGACCAGAAATCTCAATATTATGCTTAACGCCTAATATAAATGTAGCGCGCAGATTGGTGCTTTCCTACGGCGTATTTCCTGTTCATGATGATATAAAAACCGAGGATTTCATTGGCCCCGCTCGTCATGCTGCAAAGATTATGCTTGAAAAAAACCTAGCTAAAAAAGGCGATCTCTTTATAATGACCGCTGGAATGCCTTTTGGCGTTGCAGGAACAACGAATATTTTAAGAATCGGTGAGGTTGAGTAGGGTATGAAAGAACATATGCATTTTATTTTAACTGGTGGTACGATTGAAAAATCATATGATCCAATAACGGAAAAACCTGAATTCAGATGTACATCTATTATACCAAACTATCTTAGCGATATTATAAAAGCATGTACTGATTTAACATTTAATTCTATTTGCCAAATTGACTCTCTGGATATGACAGATAATATGAGATCAAATATTTTGCATGCTGTAAAACAAACAGCGGCAAAAAATATTCTTATCACACACGGTACTTCTACTATGGAAGATACGGCGCAATATCTTGCACAAAATTTACCAGATAATGATAAAACCATAGTCCTGACAGGCGCAATGATTCCATTGAAGGAATTTGCCATGAGTGATGGTGGCTTTAATCTTGGTTATGCCATGGCGCAAGTGCAAACTGCTGATGTTGGTATTTACATTGCCATGAATGCTCGTCTTTTCGATGCTGGTAAAGTTGTAAAAAACGTAAAAATCGGTCAATTTGAAGGCGCATAAGTTTTTAGGCTGCAAGGTTATTAAGTTTGTTTAAAACAAAGTCTTTACAAAATGTTTAATAGTGTTTAAAAGCTGTT
>JAMONE010000034.1 GCA_027066695.1 Micavibrio sp.
TTGTTAAACATGTCTGATCCTTGGGTTTGAAATTGAAGTTGTAAGTCAATCATACCAAGGCTCAGACTAACTTACAAAGCAATTCTTTCATCCCTACCGGACAGTAGTGCATTTACATGGGGATGCTATAGCTAGGTTATTTGGATTTTTTAAAGGGGTTTTGCAGAGATTTCTATATGCTCTTTTCAATGGGGTGATATTGCTGTATCTTTGTAAATGATATGAGCTTTCTTCATTATGATCTATGTATAATTGGTGGTGGAATTAACGGCGCGGGCATCGCGAGGGATGCAGCTGGTCGCGGTTTGTCCGTGTTATTGGTAGAGGCGCAGGATTTAGCTGGGGCTACGTCCTCGGCCAGCTCAAAGCTTATTCATGGTGGATTGCGTTATCTTGAGCATCGAGAATTTGCGCTAGTACGCACCGCTCTGCATGAGCGCGATATATTGCTAAATACTGCTCCACATCTGGTGTATCCTGTGCAATGTGTGTTTTTACAAGATACTAGCCTTCGCTCTAAGTGGCTAATGCGTTTGGGGCTTTGGCTTTATGATAATATGGGCGGTAAGAATTCTTTGCCCAAGTCTAAAATTATAAGCTTTTCTGCTGATGACAGCTACTCAAAGCCTCTTTCTAATGATGTGAAGGATGGCATTATTTATTCTGATTGCACGGCTGATGATACAAGGCTTGTTATTTTGAATGCTGTTGATGCTACCGCGCGCGGGGCGCGGATTTTAACTCATACGGAGTGTGAAAGCTTGAGCGTTATTGATGGTAAGTGGCGCGTTGGTTTGCGTGATACTAGATCAGGCGATACTTTGAAGGTTAATGCTTCGATGGTGGTTAATGCTAGCGGCCCTTGGGTTGGGAAGTTCCTTGATAGCGTTGGGATTGGCGCGGAGGAGCTTACTTTGCCTAAGGTGCGCCTTGTGAAGGGCTCGCACATTATTCTACCGCGCCAATATGAAGGTGATCATATCTATGTAATTCAGCGACCTGATAAGCGCATTGTTTTTGCTATGCCGTATCAAGATGAGTACACGCTGATTGGCACAACCGAGGAGGATTACGAGGGCAATCCGCGTGATGCGCAGATTTCGGATGATGAAATGTCTTATCTTTGCGAGGCGGTTAATTCTGTGTTTTCTAAAAATATTTTGCCTTCTGATGCTTTATTTACTTTTAGTGGTGTACGTCCATTGCTGGATGATGATGGGGTGGATTCCAGCGAGGTTAGCCGTGAATATATGATCTATCATCATAAAGGCTTTGATCCGCCGTTATTATCTGTGTTTGGTGGAAAGTTAACGACATATCGCGCCTTAAGCGAGGCTGTGGTTAATAAATTAATGCGCCTTTCTGGCCGTACAGCTAAAGGGTGGAGTGCGAAAGAGCCGCTTGCTGGCGGTGATATTGCAGGCAAATCTTTGGATGAATTTATTGCCGCTCAAAAACTCATCTATCCATGGTTAGAGCAAGGATTACTGCGCCGCTATGCGCGTTCATATGGCGCGCGCATGGATATGTTTCTTGCTAATGCGCGAAGCATGGTTGATCTTGGTGCGCATTACGGTGATCAGGTTTTTGCGGTAGAGCTGGATTATCTTATTAAATATGAATGGGTTAGCTGCGTTGACGATGTGATTTGGCGAAGGTCTAAGCTTGGTCTGTACGTGTCGGGCGAAACTATGCGTAATATCGAGGCTGCTTTTAATGAAAGTGGGAATGTGTGAGGCATATTTTATCAATAGATCAGGGGACAAGCTCTTCGCGCGCTATTATTTTTGATGAAAACGGGGCTGTGATATCGCTTTCACAAAAGCCTGTAGAATTATTTTATCCACAAGATGGATGGGTGGAGCAAGATCCTATGGAGCTTGTGGGTAACACTGTGGATGTAATTAAAGATGTTTTGGCAAAGGATGCGGATGTAACAAATTCTATTGCCGTGGCTGGAATTACAAATCAGCGCGAAACTGTAATCGTTTGGGATCGTGAAACAGGCGTGCCAATTTACAATGCTATTGTTTGGCAAGACCGACGGACATCTGATTTTTGCGCAACTTTAAGAAGAGATAATGTTGAGGATATGGTGCGCAATAAGAGCGGGCTTTTGCTTGATCCATATTTTTCAGCTACTAAAGTGAGATGGATTTTGGAAAACGTGAGCGGCTCTCGTAATCGCGCTGAAAAGGGTGAGTTATTGTTTGGAACGGTGGATTGCTATTTGCTTTGGCATTTAACAGGCGGCAGGGTTCATGCTACGGATGCAACAAACGCTTCACGGACAATGCTTTATAATATAAGCACACATGAATGGGATGATGAATTACTTGAATTATTTAGTGTTCCCAAGGCTATGCTGCCAAAAGTAATGGATAATATAGCTGGTTTTGGCCAATTTGATTCGGATATATTCGGCTTAAATTTGATTATTGGAGCAATGGTAGGTGATCAACAAGCGGCGTTGGTTGGTCAAGGTTGCACCGATTCTGCTATGGTTAAGGCTACCTATGGTACAGGGTGTTTTATGCTAATGAATATTGGTGATAAGCCTGTTATCTCCAAAAATAAATTGCTAACAACTATTGGTTTAAGTGTTGATGGTAAGGTTTTCTATGCCTTGGAAGGCTCTATCTTTAATGCTGGCACAGCAATTCAGTTTTTACGGGATAATTTAGGGTTTATTGATGATGTAAGTGATAGTGAGGAGCTGGCGTTATCTGTCCCTGATAATGGCGGGGTGTATTTTGTTCCTGCTTTTACGGGGCTGGGCGCACCGCAGTGGAAGCCTACGGCTCGCGCGGTTATATGTGGTTTAGGGCGTGATAGTACAATTGCACATATTGTACGCGCAGCATTAGAGGCACAAGCCTATCAAACCCGTGATTTAATTGATATTATGATGGCAGATAGCGGTGAGAGCATTGACGAGCTGCGCATTGATGGAGGCTTGGCTAATAATGAATTTATGTGTCAATTCCTATCTGATCAATTAGGCACAGTAATTACAATTCCGCGGGTTTTAGAGGCAACGGCGTGGGGCGCGGCTGTGCTGGCAGGTGTGCAAGCGGGTATTTTTGCCTCTATCGATGAAGCTGCCCTAAACTGGAAATTTGCTCGTAAATACACTCCATCAGCAAATAAATCCGACATAGACGCAAAATATGCCCTGTGGAAAAAAGCAGTAGAAAAAACTTACTAACATAAAGCAAGTCTTGAAATATGAAATATCAGAGGATCTTAACAAAATATTAACATCATTAAGTTTTAAATGGAATTAGCTATATCTATCAACGCCCGAAACATGTTTTATAAATGCCTCTATTGACGCATTCGGCGTAAAGGCCTCACGTGCGTGAATTGCGCCATTATGCGCCTTATACCAAGCATCTTGATCTTCCCTGAAATGCAAAATTGCCGCCACTAGATTTTCTGCATCATTATTATCAACGACAAGTCCTGCGCCATAATCATTAATGACTTTAGCAACTTCAGAGCTTTTAGGCCCAACAAAAATCGATGGCCTAGCAACAGCAAGCGCACTATACATCTTACATGGAACCATAAAGCCTGATACAGCTTTGTCCAATGTAATAAGGTGGATATCTCCTGCCTCCATAACATCTCGTAAATGCGGCGCTGGCTGATAAGGCAACAGCCGTAAATTATCAAGGCACATTTGCGCGCGCCTTTGTGCAATATAATCAAAGCGAACGCCCTCACCAATGAAAACAAATTCAATATCACTGCCTTGCTCTTCCAATAGCTTCGCCGCGTCTAGTACGATATCGATAGGGTGCGCCATACCAATATTTCCAGCATAAAGAACTTGAAAACATTTATTGTTTTTAAACTGCTTTTCAAAGGGACGCGCAGTTTTTTCATCATGTTTCCTATAGGCAATCCCGCT
>JAMONE010000035.1 GCA_027066695.1 Micavibrio sp.
TATTGCTTTTATCGTGATTAAGCATTTTAAGTAGGCGCTGCTCTTCTTTTATGGAGGAGATATGCTGGGTGCTGGCTGGTTTTGATGATAAAGCGGGCGAGCCTGTTAGCATATATATAACCAATGAAAACAAAGGTATAATCAGCATAAGAGCATAACAGCTACGCTTATGTGTCATAGCTATAGGAAAAGCAAGATATAGCGTGCAGAGCGCACTTAATATGGCGAAGATAATTAGTGGTGTCATGCGCTATTGCTCTATTTCTTGGATCATCGGTGTAAGGGAGTTTATTCTAATGAACGGGTTATATTCAATCAGCATATAGCCAATAGCGGCCGCGGTTATTATTGCGCCTAGACGCGTTATGTTTATGCTTGGTTTAATCTTCCATATAATAATCGAAGCCATAGTTATTCCAAGCAGCATGGCTGCGCTGATATGATCGAAATAATTAATGCTTTGGGAGATTATTTTAACGCTGAAATCTTTTGTATAAAAACTCCATATCAAGGATAGCGACGCTATTATTAAAAGGGTGGTAATAACTGCGCCACATCTAATAGATATAGGCTTTAGCAAGATTTGCACTATTGATATGGTGAATGCCAATATTACGCAAAAATGCCCTAATTCTGCAATCATTATAAGGCTTTCAGCGCATTTGTTAAATCATCCAGCAAATCGTCAATATGCTCTACGCCAACAGATAGCCGCAATAGCTGGTCGCTAACGCCTGCTTTGGCGCGTGCTTCCTCGCCCATAGATACGTGAGTCATGGTGGCAGGGTGGTTTATAAGGCTTTCTGTGCCGCCAAGAGATTGCGCGAGGCTGAATATATCCAGCGCATCTACGAATTTCTTAACGTCTTTTATTGTTCCCACAACATCAAAGCTAAGCATTGCGCCAAACCCGCTTTGCTGTTTTTTGGCTATCTCATGATTAGGGTGAGAGGGCAGGGCAGGATAATAAACAGTGCTGATATTTGGGTGAGCATCTAGCATGGTTGCAATTTGCATGGCATTTTCTTGTGCGCGGGTAATGCGTAGCTCTAGCGTTCGCATACCTCGCAAGGTTAGATATGCATCAAATGGCGCACCGATAAGCCCTAGAGAATTTGCCCAAAACTCTAAATCTGTAAGGATATCTTGGTTATTTGTCGTTACGCATCCGCCAATAACATCGCTATGGCCGTTCAGGAATTTTGTGGTGGAGTGAAATACTATGCTCGCGCCAAGCTCTAATGGTTGTTGCAGCATCGGTGATAGGAAAGTATTGTCACAAACCGTAATTGCGCCGCATGCTTTGGCTTTGGCAGAGATATCTGCGATATCGGCAATGCGCATAACAGGGTTGCTCGGGCTTTCGATTAATACCATTTTTGGCGGAGTATCTTTAAATACTCGTGCCACCTCATTTGCATCATATTGATCTATAAATTTCAGCTTGAAATGCCCTTTTTCTGAAAGCGCACAAAGCAAGCGATATGACCTGCCATAGCAATCAAAGGGCGCAATTAGTAAATCTTCGGGGTTTAGTAAATGTATGATAAGGCTAAGCGCGGCCATTCCCGATGATGTGATGCATGTGCCAAGCCCGCCTTCCAGCGCGGTTATTGCATGCGCAAGATCGTCGCGGCTAGGGTTTTTTGTTCTCGAATATTCGTAAGGTAAATGCTGGCCAATGCCATCAATCTCGAAAGTAGAGGATAGGTAAATCGGCGGAATAATTGATTTATGCGCCGCATCTTTTGCTATACCAGCTTGAATAAGTGCGGTTCTTTTATGTTTGCTCATGATGTATTCCCCTTAATATAGGGATGATATATTATTTATAATTCAGGTTCTAGGGTCGGGGGCTATTAAATTCATAAATTATAGCATCCTTACGCAAAACAACAAAAACAGCATCCCTGATTTGATCGGGAATCTCGCTAACATATTGATATAGTAATTTTAATCTCTTTTAGGGTTTTATTCTCCGCCCCTTGGGGCGTTTTGTCATTGCGACCCTCGTGGAAACGGGGGGAAGCAATCTAGATTGCCGCATCGCTATGGATTACACGGATAAACCGTGTAATGACGGGGAAGGTGGATGTCTTATTTTAAATCGGAATTACTATACTGTACTTAAGTGCCTTATTCTTAACCACTATACCTGTCATCTCGAACACGTTAGTGGAGAGATCTTAAATGTTGCAACTTGATAAGATTTCTCCTCTTGCTATGCAATCGTTCGAAATGACGCTGTGTATCTGTGGTTTGAAAAACAACCATTTGGGTATCTTATGGATTACACGGATAAACCGTGTAATGACGCGATGGTGGGGGGCAAATGGCGCGCCAATCTGCGAAGTGCGAAGCACGTGCAGGAATAAACGCGAGTTCATTCCATATAGCCAAATTAAAGTAAACTACATTCATGTACGGCTAGGAAAATGAGGCAAAGCGTATTTTTATACTTGAGATGATATTTGACGCAGTCCGTACTTGAATGCAGGAAGTTTTTCTCAAATGGCGCGAGTGACGAGACTTGAACTCGCGGCCTCCGCCGTGACAGGGCGGCGCTCTAACCAACTGAGCTACACCCGCGCATTTGAGATGAAAATGTTATATCGTTAGCACTCGCGTGCGTCAAGCAAGAAATTCAATTTTTAAGCAACAAACTTCTCTGCGCTCTCATATTCCATATCCAAAGCCTGTGCCACAGGTTCATTAGTTATTTTTCCCTCGCAGACATTAAGGCCATTGAGGAAATTAGCATCTCCTGCCAATGTATTTTTCCATCCGTTATTAGCAAGGCGTAAAGCATAAGGCAACACAGAATGATTCAAGGCCAAGGCAGAGCTAAGCGGTACAGCTCCAGGCATATTGGCGACGCAATAATGCAACACTCCGTCCACAACATAAGTCGGATCGGCGTGCGTGGTGGCTTTACTGGTTTCAAAGCAGCCGCCTTGGTCGATAGCAATATCAACCATAACCGCGCCGCGTTTCATGGTAGAGAGCATCTTGCGGGTTATAAGTTTAGGAGCAGAAGCTCCGGGAATTAGAACCGCTCCGATCACCAAATCAGCCTCCATAACTGCGCGTTCTAGCGTGTCCATATTGGAATACACAATATTTGCGCGGCCATGGAAATACTCATCCAGAAATCTCATGCGCGGGTTTGATTGCTCAAGAATAGTCACATTTGCGCCAAGCCCTGTTGCCATTTGCGCTGCGTGAAATCCTGCAACGCCGCCGCCTATAATAAGGACTTCCGCAGGCTTAACGCCTGGAACGCCGCCAATCAAACGACCTAGCCCGCCCATATGTTTTTGCAGGTTAAACGCGCCGACTTGCACAGATAGCCGCCCTGCAATCTCGCTCATAGGCTCAAGCAATGGCAGGCCATGACCTTGCGGCCCTGTTACAGTCTCATAAGCAATCGCCACGCAGCCCGAATCGCATAAAGCCTGCGCTTGTGGTTTATCGGCGGCTAAATGCAGGTAAGTGAACAGGACTTGCCCCTCGCGCAGCATTTTACATTCATTTGCTTGCGGCTCTTTCACCTTGATAATCATCTCGGCTTTGTCGAAAATTTCTTTAGCCGAGCCGATAATTACCGCGCCCGCAGCGATGTAATCATCATCTGTAAAGTTAATGCCAAGCCCTGCATCACTCTCAATCATAACCTCATGTCCACGTGAAGTTAGCTCCTTCACCGATGAAGGCACAAGCCCTACGCGATGCTCTAGTGTTTTAATTTCCTTTGGCACTCCAATTAACATTTTTATTCTCCTGTGTTTTTAATTACCACTTATAGCATCCCCGATTTAATCGGGGATCTACAATCAATTTACTCTCTATGGATCTCCGTTTCCACGGAGATGCTAGGCTTGAAACCTATCTCTTATAT
>JAMONE010000036.1 GCA_027066695.1 Micavibrio sp.
GTGGCAACGCATAAAGGCACGCTTGATGTGCTTATGGAGATGGGGTGGGTTAAGCCAGGGCGCAGACGTGAAACGCTTGGCCGCCCGCTTACTTGGGTTACAAGCAATGGATTTCTAGACCATTTCTCGCTGGAGAGCATTATTGACCTTCCAGGGATGGATGAGATGAAGTCATCTGGCTTGCTTGATCGTAGGGCGGCGATTGACACGGTTCATCAAGATGAGTTGTTTGCTGGACAAGTTGATGAAGAAGGCGTAGAAGATGAAATGGAAGAAATAGAGGAAGGATTATAGATATGGCTCCAGGTGCATTGCAAATTATTGTCGTTATTTTATTGGTTATGGTTTTGTTCGGGGCAGGGCGCATTCCTACAATTATGGAAAATTTGGCCAAAGGTATTAACAGCTTTAAAAAAGGGCTTAAGGATGAAGGTGATGCGCCTAAACCTATTGCTGATAATTCTAAATTAGATAATAAAGCCGAGTAATTAGGGATGCTTGATTTTGGCTGGATGGAGCTATTAGTAATTATCGCGCTGGCGATTATTTTTATTGGCCCGAAAGAGCTGCCCGCTCTTATGGTTGCGCTTGGACGCGTTGTGCGCCGCGTGCAATATATTAAATTTGCTATTTCTCAACAATTTGAAGATGTAATGCATAGCGCAGATCTTGATGATATTCGTAAAAGCGTTAATTTTGAGGATAAAGATATTCAAAACCATGATGCACCGATAGAAGATGCCAGCTTTGACGAGGCCGAGACCGAAGAGTGCGTGAATGAGGGTGAAAAACATGGATAATTCACCATCAGAGCCAAACGCAACGCCGATAATGTCTCATATATTAGAGCTACGTACCCGCCTTATTTGGATTATAGCGATGATGGTTTTGGGTACATCTGTATGTTTTGTCTTTGTTGATGAAATCTATAGCTTTCTTGTTCGCCCTTTAGCTAGCTCAATGAGTGAAAACGATACGAACCGATTAATATATACTGGCTTAACCGAAGCTTTTTTTACTTACCTTAAAGTAGCGTTCTTTGCGGGGATTTTCCTTACTTTTCCAGTGCTTTTGGTGCAGGTTTGGGTGTTCGTTGCCCCAGGGTTATATAAAAATGAGCGCAAAGTTTTCTTGCCGTTTTTGCTCGCAACGCCTGTATTATTTTTTGCTGGTGGAGCGTGTGTTTACTATCTTGTATTGCCGATGGCATGGCCATTTTTCCTTAGTTTTCAAAGCACTGGCAGCGATATGGCTCTTCCGATACAATTAGAAGCGCGGGTAAGTGAGTATTTAGATTTGATTATGACGTTGATATTTGCCTTTGGCTTATGCTTTCAATTGCCTGTTTTACTTACTCTTTTGGGGCGCGTTGGGCTGGTTAGCGCAGCGTTTTTGGCCTCTAAACGTAAATATGCAGTAATTATTACATTCGTTATTGCTGCATTTTTAACCCCTCCTGATATAATAAGTCAGGTTATGCTTGCTCTGCCCATACTTGTGCTTTATGAGCTATCTATTATTTTAATTAAGATGTCTGCTCCTAAAAATGAGTCTAACGCCGAGTAAAATATATCGAAAGAAGATAGAATCGGGTGAGATAAGAGCTGATTCTACTCAAGAAAAGGCTTTGCAGGAATTACAGCGTGCCTTTGATGAAATTATGGAGGCCGAGTGCGCACCGAAGCTTAATTTTTTGCAAAAAATGGCAGGGTTTAAGCAAAAACCAGCTCCGCTTGGTGTTTATATGTATGGTGGGGTAGGGCGCGGTAAATCTATGTTGATGGATTTATTTTATGATAGCTTGCCCGCAGAAATAAAAAAACGCCGTGTGCATTTTCATGAGTTCATGATCGAGGTGCATAATTATATCAATACACGCAGCGATGACGGCAGCGTCGTTGGCTCGGTGGATCAAGCTCTTCCCTCACTGGCTGAAATTATTGCGCGTAAGTCACATGTGCTATGCTTTGATGAATTTCATGTGGTGGATATAACTGACGCTATGATTTTGGGGCGTTTGTTTAAAATTTTGTTCGAGCATGACGTTGTTATTGTAACAACTGGCAATTGGGCTGTTGATGATTTGTATAAGGACGGTTTGCAGCGCGAGCGATTCTTACCTTTTATTGAGCTGCTTAAAGCCAAGGTAGCACTTGTCCACCTTGATAGCCCTCATGATTACCGCATGCAAACTACCAAGATTGAAGGAACATATTTTACCCCGCTAGGGCGCAAAACCAAGAATATTATGAATGATATTTTTGAAAAACTTATTGAAGGGGCAGTGCCAAAAAGTGATATTTTGCAGGTTAAGGGGCGTAATATTGAGGTTAAAGAATCGGCTAATGGAGTGGCTAGATTCTCTTTTGCTCAGCTTTGCGAACGCCCGCATGGTGCGGAAGATTATATAGAGATCGCCCGTAAATATCACACTGTATTTTTGGAAGATATTCCGCGCCTTAGCTATGATATGCGCAACGAAGCCAAGCGTTTGATGAACTTGATTGATGCACTTTATGAGGCGCGTACGCGGGTTATTATCTCGGCGCAGACCAGTATTGACAAGCTATACAGAGTGGGTGATCACGCCTATGAATTCGAGCGCACCGCTTCGCGGTTGATGGAAATGCAGAGCGATGGCTGGGTTAAACACCAATCTGATACTATTGATGCACTAGAGTGTTCAAAATAAAACAATCTGGATTTCATTCGTGAGCTAGTCTAAAGTATATGCATATGATTCTTATAGCATCCAAATGAAAGGCACAATATTATGAAAGATCCAGTTAGAGTTGCAGTTACAGGCGCGGCAGGCCAAATCGGTTATGCTTTGTTATTCCGCATTGCATCGGGTGCGATGCTTGGCTCTGATCAGCCTGTTATTTTACATTTGTTGGAAATAACTCCTGCGCTTGGCGCACTTGAGGGTGTGATTATGGAGCTTAATGATTGTGCGTTCCCATTATTGGCAGGATGCGTTGCAACGGATGATGCCGCGATAGCGTTTAAAGACGCGGATTTTGCCTATCTTGTCGGCGCGATGCCACGCAAAGACGGTATGGAGCGCAAAGACTTGCTCGAAGCCAATGGCGGTATTTTTGGCCCGCAAGGAAGGGCTATCAATGATTATGCTAGTCGTGATGTTAAGGTGCTTGTTGTTGGCAATCCTGCAAATACCAATGCTTTGATCGCGCAGCAAAATGCTCCTGATCTTGATCCAAAATGTTTTACTGCTATGGTGCGACTTGACCATAACCGCGCAATGAGCCTGTTAGCCGAGAAAACTGGCACTCATTCAACGGATGTTAAAAACATGATTATTTGGGGAAATCATAGTGCAACTCAATTCCCTGATCTAAATCATGCCACGGTAAGCGGCGCGGCTGCGTTATCGAAGGTCGATCAGGCGTGGTATGAAGATAGTTTTATCCCGCAAGTTCAGCAACGCGGCGCAGCCGTTATTAAAGCGCGTGGCTTGTCAAGCGCGGCTAGCGCGGCAAACGCAGCTATTGACCATATGCGTAGCTGGGCTTTAGGCACTCCTGAAGGTGAGTTTACGTCTATGGCTGTGCCGTCTGATGGCTCTTATGGTGTGGAGCAGGGCGTTATCTTTGGCTATCCCGTGACTTGTAAGGGCGGCAGCTATGAGATTGTTCAAGGGCTTGATATTAATGAGTTCTCGCAAGCTCGCCTAGATGAAAGCGAAGCAGAACTCCGCGAAGAACGCGCCGCCGTTGAAGGATTATTCGCAAGTAGAGTAGTTTGAATTAGAAATAGTACAAAATCGTCATTCCAAACTTGATTTGGAATCCACATATATTTGAACCGCAGAGGCGCAGAGAACGCAGAGTTTTTCTTTGTGAATTTTTAAATTCAAGTTATTATGG
>JAMONE010000037.1 GCA_027066695.1 Micavibrio sp.
ATCAAGCGCAATACCAACGTCAGCGCCGTTATCCACTACCGCTTCTTGCAAATGCCCCGTAGCCGTCGCGCCGTAGCCATCATTAATATTCTTACCATCAGGAGAATCGCCGATAGCAATAACATCTACCTCCAGCTCCCACAAAACTTGCGGCGCAACCTTGTAAGCCGCGCCATGCGCACAATCCACCACTACCTTAAGCCCTTCCAATGAGCCACGCTGCGGTATTGAGCGTTTAAGAGATTCCGTGTAACGCCCCAGCGCATCATCAAGGCGCGTGGCCTTACCCAAATCTTCAGGCTCTACCCGCTCTGCGCTTAAGTCAGAGTCTATCTTAGCCTCGATTTTGCTCTCTATTGAATTATCCAGCTTAAACCCGTCAGAGCCAAACAGCTTTATCCCATTATCCTGATATGGGTTATGTGACGCTGATATCATCACCCCCGCATCCGCCCGAAGACTTCGCGTAAGCTTGGCAATACCAGGCGTTGGAATAGGCCCTACCAAAATCACATCCATCCCCATAGAGATAAACCCCGCGCTCATCGCTTGTTCAAGCATATAGCCAGAAAGGCGTGTATCCTTGCCAATAACAACGCGGTTCATATGTTTACCGCCACGAGCTGAACGTAAAACGCTGGCACTAGCCATAGCAACTTTCAACGCCATATCCGCGGTCATAGGATGGCTGTTCGCTCTGCCGCGAATACCATCAGTTCCAAAATATTTTCTTTTATTCTTGTTTTCTAAGCTCATCTTTGTGACATTAATCATGACAAAGTCCTTTTTCAATAGAAATATTATGAAACAACCACAAAAATTACTCGAAAATAAAGATCTCCCTCCCGTTACTATTACAAAACGGCAAGGCCTTGTTATATTTTCTGGCCCTCATAACGGCTATAACGTTCCTGCAAAACTAAAGCCGTGCCTAGGCATGGATGAGCAGTGGTTTCATAACGCTCACGAAGCTATGGATTTGCATATCGATAAGCTTTTTATGACACTGGAAAAACACCTTGATAAGGTTAGCTTTATTAGCGGGAATTACTCTCGCCTTGTTTGCGATCTAAATGCCCTGCCCGATTACGCAATAGCGCAGCACTCCCCCGAATATAACCATATTAAAATCGCGCAAAACCAGCCTGACATGTGCTGTGTCAAGCAACGCATTCGCAGAATAGAAGAAATATACTGGCCGTATCATGATGCCAAAAGCCAACTAATTAACGATAAGCGCGACAAGCATGATGGTGTTATCGTCCTTGATATTCACAGCTTCACCCCGACATGGGAGCAAAAGAAACGTAATGTAGAGCTAGGAACTATCCGCTGCGAGAAAACTCCGTTCTCACGTGCCTTCGAGGATTTTCTGCGCTCTCAAGATGATTTTTTATTCGTCTCGGGCGAACCATACCGCGTGGCAGAGCACCCAAACAACGCCGCACCTTTAATTACGGAACGTAACGATTTACAATATTTAGGGCTTGAAATCCGCAGTGACCTTATATCCACAGATGATGGCATTAAAAAAATTACTGCCCTGCTGAAAAATGCTATCGATCACCTGCTTAGTCATAGCGATATAGATAATATCACAAAAAAACGCAGCAAAACCGAAACTGATCAAAACGGCCATCCCATAATACATGATAGTTGGTCTATTTAGTTATAGCATCCCTAAAAATCCAATTGAATCCATACAATGAAAAATAAATATTTCGTAAGAGTCTTTGAAATCTGATACAATTGCGTATATAAGGGTAAATAGAATTTTAAATATTTTGGAGAATTTTAATGCAAACAAATCGTTTTTCACAAACGCAAAGCACTGCAACTAGCGTTGACGCTGGTCTGCGCACCCATATGCAAAGCGTATATAACCGCATGACCATTGGTGTTTTAGTTACGGCTATTACTGCGTGGATCGTCGGCAGCTCACCTGAGCTTATGTCACTATTTTTGAGTGGCCCTCAAAAATACCTTATTATATTCGGGCCTCTTGCAATTATATGGTTCGGATTTAACCCCGCGACTATGTCATCACAAAAACTGAAAATGGCTTTTATCGGCGTTAGCATCCTTTATGGAATAAGCTTCTCAACATTGGCTTATGTCTATGCAGGGGCGGACATCGCACGCGCATTTTTCATCACATCTGCAATGTTTGCAGGGCTTAGCATATACGGCTACACAACCAAAAAAGACCTTACGGCACTAGGTTCATTTTGTATCATGGCGCTTATAGGCCTTATCGTTGTGTCTATCATTGGTATGTTCATTGGCTTTTCAAGCGGCGTAGAAACAATGATTAGCGTTGGCGTAGTGCTTGTAATGGCAGGCCTTACTGCTTGGGAAACACAAAACACAAAAAGAATGTATAGCCCATCACACGGCACTGAAATTAACAGCCGCATGGCATGGTCAGCTGCTCTTAGCTTATATATAAGCTTTGTTATCATGTTTTCTCATATTCTAAGTTTAATGAGTAATCGCTAATTAATTATAAGCATAACAATTCAAAAGCCCTGTATTTTATTGTACGGGGCTTTTTATTGCTTGAAATATTCGTAATAACCAATTACTAGTAGCACTATCTTTATTAAAGCCATAACTATGGCTCGTGGCAAATGCCATGTTCTTGAATTTTAAAGCCATGACTATGGCTCGTGGCAAATGCCACGCTCTTGAATTTTAAAGAGGGCCCTTAGCTCAGCTGGGAGAGCGCTTCGCTGGCAGCGAAGAGGTCAGCGGTTCGATCCCGCTAGGGTCCACCATCTTGATACGATGAAAATCTGTAAAATATTTCGGCTGGCCTGTCTGTAGCCCACCGCTTTTATTAAAAAACATTCGCAAGGCGAATGGGGTTCGATCCCGCTAGGGTCCACCATATCATACCCACCCCTATCAATATCGCTCATTTCAACCTTAACCGTGAACGCTACCAGTCAGGTAGTCTTAGTAAACATATTATGTAAGTTTCAAAATAAAGATATAACGCAGATAACAGCGTCAATTTCTTTTTTAAGCTTCAAAGAACGTGCTTATTTAAAAAGCAGGTAGTAATAGCAAAAATTGCGAGTATCCACAAATACAGCGAGTCTTCTCGCTGACACCTAAGTAAAGATAGCTTTATAAAACATGGAATAGCAATACGCAAAGGAAAAACACAAAAGATTGACATATTTTGCAAAAAACTATATTCTCCACCCAAATAATTCAGGGGTAGTATAAAATGACATGTAAACCACAAGAAGTTTCAGAAAATGAAGCACGCGAACTTGGCTGGCTTGGTAGTGAAATAAGAATACAAACAGTAAAAAAATTCGGCTTTACTGTAGGTATGTACAAAACCCATAGCGATTTTCTTGAGCGTTTCAACGCCGATCAACGCATAAAATTAGGCGAGGCAAAAGAAGGGGATGAGCTATTTACCCTGCATGATTACGAAGTAATGCCTATAAACCTTGCTGGTCGTGGTCTTAGCGGCATTGATTTCGGTGATAAAAAAGTTATGTTCCGCGATGGTACAGATGTAAAAGGAACCAACTTTAACGGATCAAAATTTAAAGGCATTGATTTAAGTGGCATTATTGTTGATGGAGATACTCGTTTTCAAGCGACAGATCTAATAAAAGCTACTTTATATGAAGCTACTCTTTATAAGACAGATAAATATGATGGGGCAGATATGAGGGGCGCAAAAATATGTAACGATCATGGCACCCCATATGAGCCAAAAGATTCATATAGAATCATAAAAAATGCTATGAAAAAAAGGGGTATTAAGGTTACGAAGGGAATTTCTCCTCGTATAGCTCAACCCTTTATTAAATATGGTACAACATACGCTGTTGTAGTATCAGCAGCATTATTATATTCTAAA
>JAMONE010000038.1 GCA_027066695.1 Micavibrio sp.
ATTCACCAGATTTTAACCCTATAGAAAAAACATTTGGGGCAATGAAAAAACTAAGAAGATCTTTGCCAGAAGGGGCGGTTATTGATGATTTATTCTACTGCAATTCTTAACGCAATCTACTATATTACGTAGCTACAGACGAATTAACAACCTCTCTTGATGCGAGTATAACTCATCATTACTCAGAAAATTTGTCTTTAAAAACTAATTTGAGCATTGCTTATAACTGGATTAATGATTAATCTAAAATTACCACAAGTTATCAGGGTGGTGGGGCATTTTTTATCATGGAAGGGTATAATCGCGATCCTCTCATCGGGAGTGCTGAATTTGATGTTTTAAAAATATTTGAGAATAGTATGGAAATTTTGGGACAATATGATTTAGAAGGCCGTCAAGATTTTATAAATCAGACTGAGTCTGTTAAAGTTAGGTGGGCATTTTAAATATTGAAGTTTTTTATGCCCTTTATATTACTTACTCTAGCTCTTTCAGGATGTGGATATGTTAGCTTTAAAATACCCACACTTGCACAGCGCGATAGTTTGGCACAAGCTATTGTCCGCTCCCATCAGATGCAAAAAAAAATTATCCCTGTACATGGTTTCTTAATTACAACCTACAGCAGGATAACCGCCCCACAATATCCTGTAACAGTTTATATAGAAGGGGACGGCTTTGCCTGGTTATCGCGCAGCCAGCCATCTTCCAACCCAACACCAATAAATCCATTAGCCCTGCGTCTCGCGATGCAAGATATTTCACCTAATATCATATATATTGCCCGCCCATGTCAGTTTACGCAAGGACCTGCTTGTAAGGTTCCTTACTGGACGAATAAACGTTTTTCTGATGAAATTGTTACATCAATGAATGATGTGCTTAATATTTTTATGGATAATAATAAGTTAAATAATGTCCGTTTGGTTGGTTTTTCTGGTGGAGGTTCTATTGCTGCGCTTCTTGCAGCACGTAGAGAGGATGTTGTTGATTTGCGCACCATTGCAGGAAATTTGGACCATAAGAAACATAGTTCCATTCATAAGGTTTCCACGCTCAATGGATCGCTTAATCCTCCCGATATGGCAGAGACTTTAAGACATATTCCTCAGCATCATTTTATTGGAGGACTGGATAAAAATGTTACATTCGCCATATATCAATCTTATGCAACAGCCTTAAAAAATTCCACTTGTTTAAATTATACAATAGTCCCTGATGCAACTCATATCAAAAAATGGCAAGAAAAATGGCAAAATCTTAGCCAAATACACCCATCATGCGATTAGAAATTCTACCCCTCCCCAATTAAGAAGTGTGTATGTAGTAACTTGTAATAAGAATTGCGGTGCTTACAGCGGGGTTGTTCATCAGGTTTTAAGCATTACCATATAAATCGACACTGCTTGCATTGCTTGTATTTACATTTACTTGCTTTAGCTTATCACTGCGGATTACTTTTAGTTTCTCAAAATAAAGATCATCAATATCACCAGTAATGTATTTACCATCAAATACAGAACAATCAAATATGCGACTACCCTCGGCTTCATCACTAGGGGTTACAGCTTTTACCAAGTCTTTTAAATCTTGGTAAATAAGCCAATCTGCGCCGATTTCCTTTTCTACTTGCTGCACTGTTTTATCATAGGCAATAAGCTCTGAATTTACGGCCATATCAATGCCATAGACATTAGGAAAGCGAACAGGCGGCGCAGCAGAGGCAAAATACACATTTTTTGCACCAGCATTACGCGCCATATCAATAATTTTCTTACAAGTTGTACCTCTTACAATGGAGTCATCAACCAGCAAAACATTTTTATCCTGAAATTCCAGAGGAATAGGATTAAGCTTTTGCTTTACAGATTTTTCACGCTCGGCCTGCCCTGGCATTATAAATGTGCGCCCGATATATCTGTTTTTTACAAAACCTTCACGGAATTTAACATTTAATGTATGAGCAAGCTCCATTGCACAAGGACGGCTGGATTCGGGAATTGGAATTACAACATCAATATTATGATCTGGAATTTGGTGTTCAATTTTCTGGGCGAGATATTCACCCATACGTACACGCGCCTTATAAACCGAGCTACCATCAATTATAGAATCAGGGCGAGCAAAATACACATGCTCAAAAATACACGAAGCATGCTCTCTTGAGCCGTCACATATTTTACTATGAAACTCACCATTTTGATCTATATAAACTGCTTCACCTGGTAATATATCGCGAATAATTGTAAAGCCAAGCGCATCAAGCGCAACACTTTCAGAGGCGATCATGTATTCGGTATTACCATCCTCGTTAACGCGCGTTCCATAAATAAGGGGGCGAATACCGTTCGGGTCTCTAAAGGCGAGTATGCCATAGCCTGAAATCATAGCAATAACAGCATATGCACCGCGACAACGGCCATATAATTTTTCTACCGCTGCGAAGATATGCTTTGATTCTGGCTTTAATTGCTTTTGCTGTTGTAGCTCATGCGCAAGAACATTAAGCAATACTTCGGAATCCGAATTTGTATTTACATGGCGCAAATCAGCTCTGAAGATCTCTTCTGTAAGCTCATCTTGATTTGTAAGATTGCCATTATGCGCAAGAACAATGCCGTAGGGAGAATTAACATAGAATGGCTGTGATTCAGCAGAGCTTGAGCTGCCTGCCGTGGGATATCTAACATGGGCAATGCCTATATTACCTTTTAGATGCGTCATATGCTCGAGATTAAATATATCTCGAACCATACCATTATCTTTGCGCAAAAAGAATTTGCCGTTATCCTCGGTAACAATTCCCGCCGCATCTTGCCCGCGATGTTGCAGAACAGTCAGCGCATCATATAAGCTTTGATTAACAGGTGAGTAAGCATGAATCCCGACAATTCCGCACATAAATTAAGCAGCTTTCTTTTTTGACGCTGCCTTTGTAGCTTCATTAGCAGGCTGCACCATTTCAATTGTGCGCGTTGGGAACGGTATAGAGATACCATCTTTGTCCAGTGCTTCTTTAACACTTTTCATTGTTCCAACTTTAAGTGCAGCAAAGTCAGAAGAGGCCGACCATATACGCAAAGTTATATCAACCGAGGATTCACCTAAATTAGTAACCATGATTTGTGGCACTTTACCTTCATCTAAGATAATGCGCTCATCCTTTTCGATAGTTTTTTCGATAGTTTTGAATGCTTTATTGATATCATCATTATAGCTAATACCGAAGATCAAATCTTGGCGGCGCATGTCATTGCGTGAAAAGTTTTGAATATCAGTATTCCATAAATTACTATTTGGAACAAAGATATAGATGTTTTCAAGCGTTGCTAGTTCTGTCGCAAATAAACCAATTGTCTTTACTGTGCCACTTGTAGAACCGCAGGATATAAAGTCACCAACGTTAAATGGACGCAAAATAAGCAGCATCATACCCGCAGACACGTTGCTTAATGTTCCTTGTAATGCAAGGCCGATGGCAAGACCAGCCGCGCCGAAAATAGCAAGCAAACTGGTAGTTTGCACGCCAAATTGTTGTAGAATCATTAAAATGGATAATATGAATATTATATATTTTGCACTAGGAGCTAAAAAGCTTTTGATAGTATCATCTAGCTTTTTAATATTATTGATTTTTTTATTGGCGTAGTTTCCAATAGTCCAACCAGCAATAAGTACAAGGCCTGCGATAAGTACATTGATTGCAAGTGCTATAAAATATTCCATGATGTAAATTCCTATTTAAATTTGAGATATACTCAACTAATAGAACAGTTTAAATGCTTTCGCAAGTTAAACAATGCAAAATGTCTTTTAGAGTCAGAACCTAATGAAAAAAAACCACCAAATTATTATATTATGGTTAGGTTGTAGAATTTTTTTTAACAAGTTTTGCAGAGCATCTATAGCCTATCTCATTTTATTTAACAGGCTCTTGAGCTTGGCTATATATTTGCTTTATTTGCTCTTCCAAGCATGTTTGGTATGCATGAAATCCTGTCTTTTCAAAGATATTAACTCCTAAATTCATCTTTAAAGAATACAGCATCAACCCAACTGGAACGGTACTAATTAGATAAAGTACAAGAAACAAAGTAAACAGCATCATTTTACGCAAATACGTCATAATATAACTTCTTTAAAAACCTATAATTAAATAGTCTTAACATTTGCCAAGAAAATTTCAACCTCATCATGTAAACCAGCTGTTTTTGCAGTGATATCATCAGTAGCGGATTTAAGCTCTTCTGCGGCTGTTTTTGTTTGCTGCGCTGATTCCGTAACACCAGAAGCCACGCCGTTAACCTCATTTGTGCTATCAGCTGCGCCTTGTGTACTACGCACAATTTCTTCCATTGCAATGGATTGCTCCTCCATCGCTGCGGCAATAGATGTTGAAATCTCATTCATTTTTCCAATTGTATCAGAAACTTGAGAAATCGCGCCGACAGTCTTCTCGGTTGCGCCTTGTGTTGCATTAACTTGCGCTTCGATTTCTTCAGTTGCTTGCCCTGTTTGCGCAGCAAGAGCCTTAACCTCAGCTGCGACAACGGCAAAACCTTTACCCGCATCACCAGCGCGCGCAGCCTCAATCGTAGCATTAAGAGCAAGAAGATTTGTTTGCTCTGCAATATCCTTGATAAGCTCAACAACCTCACCAATCTTATCAGAGCTACCTTTTAAGCCTTGAATAGAATCATTTGCCTCATTTGCTTTTTCAACCGCTTCACGCGCTATATCGGATGATATTGTTATTTGAGAAGCGATCTCACGAATAGTTGCTGATAATTCTTCAGACGCAGATGCAACCGTATTAACATTTTCCGATGCAATGCCCGAAGCACTAACAAGTGCATTTGCTTGTGTCTCACCACACGCGGCAACATCACCTAAACCAGAAGATGTTTTTTCTAATGTTTTCATAGAGATAGCAACTTCTCTCATAAATTCAGCAACACTTTGATCAAAGCTATCCATTTGTGCTTCAAGTGCGTTAGCATGCTCTATTCGTTTTTGTTGCTCTTCATTTTGTGTATCTTGCAAATTCTTAGCATTAAGAAGACTTTCGGCAAATACCACCATAGAGCTTGATATATCACCAATCTCATCTTTTCTGTCAGCCCCCGTAACTTTATATTCAAGATTACCCGCAATCAATTCTTTTAACCCCGCAACAACAACTGCAATTGGATTAACAATAGATGCAACAATTATTGAGCCGATAAATGCAATTAGAACTACCATAACAATAGAAACAACCACAGATGTACTTAATGCAGTTTTTGTAATTGATTGAGAATGCCTAAGTAACTCAACTAAATCTACAGCAATTTTATCTTCAACCAATTTCATTTTGTTAATTCTTTTAGTAATCATTTCGTACCAGTATGGACCAGAAACATCAGCCATTACCGTTCCGCCCGTACCGACATCAATTGCAATTTTACGCAGGCGGTTAACTTCATCGATATCAGAGCCATTAACAGTTTTTTTGTTAAATTCTATTTGTTCATAAGTTGCAAAATTTTCAAAAAAAGTTATATAAACTTTTTGTTCTGCCAATAACGATACAAATTTTTGATAAACGGCAGGAGCAAAAACTCCCTTGCCAAAACCATTTGCGCCCATGGCACGCTCAATTCCTGTACTTTCTTTTGCTCTTAAATAGCTTTCATAAGAAGAAACAGCTTTAGTTATATTCGCCTCAGAGCTTAAAATAGAAGCATAAGCAACAACATCTAATTGTTTATCAATAGTTGTTGTGTAATATTTTGCCATTTCTGCTACTGTTTTATTAAGATTTGTAACATCACTTCTTACAGAATCTAAATTAGATAAAATAGATTGAGCTGCTTCAACTTTACTTGATAAAGCAGAACCATAGCTATTGACATTAAAATCACTTAATACATGTTCAAGATTAGCTTTTGCTTTATCGGTTAACTTGCGCTGAGTAGATAAATTATTAGCAAAAGTATGCCCGCCGTCACTGCCAATATAACCAGCAGAAAGCCCGCGTTCTTTTTGCATTTCATGAACAAGTGCGCTTATATCTGGAGCAATCTCAACAAAATCTGAAAGTTTGTGAATTGATGTTAAAGAGTTATATTGGTTAATAATGATATATCCAGAAAACAATAACATTCCGATAACAGGCAATATCAACGCAAGGTAAGTTCTAACACTAATTTTAAAATCACTTAATTTCATTTGTTCACATCCTAATTTAAGGTAAATACAAAGTACTCAGAGCAACACAAGAAATAGAAGGCCATAATATAAAAATATGAAGTTTTTCTACGATAATAGTCCGCAAACAATATTACAGTTATATCATTATCATTTCAAGTTATAACAAGCGGTTAAATCTTGGGTTATTTTATAATACCAAGCGCTATTTGCGTTAAAACAACAAATAATATTTTGTAGCCTCACCTAAATACATACTAGAGCAATCACTTTAATCTTGTAATAAGTAATCGCTCTACCCGCCAAAGATCTTTTTCAACTTGCTTTGTATCAAAGATTTTAGCCATATGTATTTGTGTTAGGCCTTGACCTTAGCATTATTAGCCTGTTCAAAAGCGAGTCGTTCTTCAGCTTCTTGCTCAGGTGAGAACCTGATAAATAAGGCCAAGAATGAGGCGCAGGTTACTATTGCCCCCAATATGAGGAAAGCTGTTCGCCAATCAATTGATCCTTTGAATAAAAAACCTGCGGCAACTGCGCCTGCGTTTCCGCCTGCGCCGACTACGCCAGCAACTGCGCCAAGGGCTTTTTTATTGATAAACGGAACAACTGAATATGTCGCACCTTCTGACATTTGGGTGAATAGACTAAATAAAATCAGCGCAGGGATAGCCAAAAATAATACATTCATTTGTGAGAATAGCATAAGGGCTAGTCCCTCACAAAACAGTACAATAAACAGCCATCTTGTGCGTCCTTTCATACCCCAAAGGGATGCGCAGTTATCGCCAAATATTCCGCCTAAAGTTCTTGCAAATATATTCATTAGACCAAAGGCTGCGGCTGTCATTCCTGCGGCAACGAGGCTTAGCTCGAAATAATCTGCAAAATACAGTGCGGCAACATTTGCGATAGTTAGCTCAATGCCAAAACATGCGCCGTATATGAGGAATAATATCCACACGCGATAGTCTTTAAGAGCGTTCATATAACTACCAGTGACTTTTTTCTTATGTGGCATTTTACCTGCCGCGCGAAGATCCTTGTAGTTACCGTCAGGTGCATCTTGGGTGAAGAAGTAATATGCGATGCCTGTTACAAAACAAACTGAGCCAGCAACAAACATTGATGCGCGCCAACCAAATGCTTCGGAAAAGCCGAATGCTGTTACGAATACTGCAAATAGAAGTGGCATAACAAGCTGCGTTACTCCGCCACCTAAATTACCCCAGCCTGCGCTTGTTGCGTTGGCTTGACCAACAACATTTGGTGCAAACATAACCGATGTATGGTATTGCGTAATAACAAATGACGCGCCAATACAACCAATTAGTAATCTTGCGAATAGGAATGTTTCAAAATTATGTGCAAAGCCGATGCCCATAACAGGCAGTGATCCTAGTATTAATAACCATGTATAGGTTAGTCTTGGTCCTATGCGATCACATAGCCAGCCAACAATTAGCCGTGCAAACACGGTTGCGGCGACCGAGGCGATAATTGTCCAGCCGACTTGTTCCTTGGTTAGCTCAAGCTCTTCTCGTACTACTTTCATTAGCGGCGCTATACCAAACCATGCGAAGAAGCATAAGAAAAAAGCAAACCAAGTCATGTGAAATGTCCTGATTTGTACCATATTTACTTTTAGAAAATTTCCCCACAAGGAGGTAGCTTTGTTTTGAAGTTCCATAGTATTTCCTTTGATTGTATAAGAAATGGAAAGGGCTTTGTGTGTGCTTGCTGTAATTATAGATAGCTAGTATAGCTTGTTGAATAGTTTAGTGTGTATTATCTGTTGTTCCTTGATTTAAATCAATTGCAAATACACATAATCATGACAAGACTTTAAATCAAAAGGTTGTTATGTGCGTTTGGTATGCTCGTGATATGCTTTGTATATTTTTAAATAGTCGAAAGGAAACTTACAAATGGCTAAAGATATTCAACAATGGGATCCTGAGGATGAGGAGCAATGGAAAAATGGCGGATCTGCTGTTGCTTGGCGTAATTTGTGGATTTCTATTCCCTGCTTGTTAACTGGCTTTGCTGTCTGGTTATATTGGGGCATTATTACTGTTCAAATGCTTAATCTAGGTTTTCCCTTTGAAAAAGGCGATTTGTTCTCTCTTATGGCTATTGCTGGTTTGACGGGCGCCACACTTAGAATTCCATCGACGTTCTTTATTCGTTTGGCAGGTGGTAGGAATACTATTTTCTTTACAACATTGCTTCTTATTCTTCCTGCAATTGGTGCAGGCATTGCGCTGCAAGATAAAGATACACCGCTTTGGGTGTTTCAGGTTCTTGCTCTGCTTTCTGGCTTTGGTGGCGGTAACTTTGCTTCTTCGATGTCAAATATCAGCTTCTTCTTTCCGAAGAAAATGCAAGGCTTGTCATTGGGTTTAAACGCTGGTCTTGGTAACTTTGGTGTTACAACGATGCAAATTACTATACCTTTATTTATGACATTTGCGGCTTTTGGCGGCGCACCTATGATTTTGGAAAATACCAGCGGTACTTTAATTGGTAAAATTCCTGCTGGGTCAGAAACTTGGATTCATAATGCTGGTTTTGTTTGGGTTGCTGTACTTGTTCCGCTTGTGATTGCGGCGTGGTTTGGTATGAACAATTTGCGCGCAGAGCATGTATCACCTAAGATTGGCTCTCCTCTTGTTGCATTTTCTCAAATGAGCATTATGCTTGCAATTGGTTTTGTTACTGCGGTGTTTGGTTTGTGGTTAATGCTGCCTGAGGCTGCGAATGGTTCTGGTTTTGGCATTAGTAAATGGATAGTTTTGCCAATTGTTATTGCGCTTACGGTTTTCTTGCTAAAGCTTATACCAGGGCAAACTGGCAAGACACTTAAACGCCAATATGAAATATTCAAGCATCCTCATACTTGGGTTATGACAGTCATTTATATTATGACTTTCGGATCGTTCATTGGTTTTGCAGCATCCTTTCCGCTGGCAATTAAAGTGATCTTCGGGTTTCAACATATTGTTGGCGCGGATGGTGTGATGACGCATAGCACTCCTAATCCGAATGGGCCAAGCGCATTAATGTATGCGTGGATGGGGCCGTTTATTGGCGCCCTTATCCGCCCTATTGGCGGCTGGATATCTGATAAGGTCGGCGGTGCATTTGTAACACAAATTTGTGGTGTAACCATGGTCTTATGTGCTTTGGGCGCAGCTTATTACATGAAGGCGGCTTATGCTTCACCAACTCCAGAAGAGTTCTTTGTTCCGTTCTTTGTTATCTTCTTGATTCTCTTTACTGCGACTGGAATTGGCAATGGTTCGACGTTCCGTACAATTGCGATGGTGTTTAACAAAGAGCAAGCTGGCCCTGTGCTGGGTTGGACTTCGGCTGTGGCAGCTTATGGTGCATTTATTATTCCGAAGGTTCTTGGTGAGCAAATTAAGCTTACAACGCCTGAGGTTGCGCTTTATGGCTTTGCTATTTTCTATGCGGTTTGTGTTATTTTGAATTGGATCGTGTATTTGCGTCCTAATGCAAAATATAAGAACCCATAGTTAAAGTTAAAAAACAATGGGTCGGCTTTGATGGTCGGCCTATTTTATATGTTTTAAAGAATAGAATTAAATATCAGGAGATCCTAGTATGAGTTATTTCGTAGACCGCATGATGTATTTCAAGCAAAGCCGAGAAAAGTTTTCTGGTGGTCATGGTATTACAACGGAAGAAAACCGCGCTTGGGAAGAGGCATATCGTGATCGCTGGGCGCATGATAAGATTGTCCGATCTACTCATGGGGTTAATTGCACGGGTTCTTGCTCTTGGAAAATATATGTTAAAAATGGTTTGATTACATGGGAGACGCAGCAAACGGATTATCCACGTACGCGCCCCGATTTGCCAAATCATGAGCCACGGGGCTGTGCGCGCGGTGCTAGCTATAGCTGGTATATATATTCGGCTAATCGTTTGAAATACCCTCTTATTCGCAAGCGTCTTTTAAAGATGTGGCGCGCTATGAAGGATCAAAATGGCGGTGATCCTGTTAAGGGTTGGGCGGCTATTCAGGCTGATCCTATCTTGCGCAGCGAATATCAAAAAGTGCGTGGCCTTGGCGGTTTTGTTCGCGTTGAGTGGGATGAAGTTAACGAAGTAATTGCGGCGGCCAATATCTATACGATTAAGGAACATGGCCCTGATCGCGTTATAGGGTTCTCGCCAATTCCTGCCATGTCTATGGTTTCATATGCGGCAGGCTCGCGCTATTTGTCGTTGCTTGGCGGTGTGTGTATGAGCTTTTACGACTGGTACTGCGACCTTCCGCCTGCATCGCCCCAAACTTGGGGAGAGCAAACCGATGTGCCTGAAAGCGCGGATTGGTATAATGCTGGCTTTATCATTATGTGGGGCTCTAACGTTCCGCAAACTCGTACGCCCGATGCTCATTTTATGACCGAGGCGCGTTACAAAGGCACTCAAGTTGTAACTATTACTCCTGATTATTCCGAAGCATCAAAGTTCGGTGATATCTGGCTTAACCCAAAGCAAGGCACGGATGCGGCTGTGGGCATGGCTATGGGGCATGTGATCCTTAAGGAGTTTCACCTTGATAATGTTTCCGAATATTTCGATGATTACAGCCGTAAATACACGGATATGCCGTTTCTTGTGAAGCTTGAAAAGCGCGGCGATGATTATGTTCCTGGGCGCATGGTGCGTGCGGCTGATTTTAAGAAAAATCTGGGTGAGGATAATAATCCTGAATGGAAAACTGTTTGCCTTGATGAAAATACAGGTGATATCACTGTGCCAACTGGCTCTATAGGCTTTAGATGGGGGCAAGGTGAGGATGAGCAGGGCAAGTGGAATATTGTTCCTACTGACTCAAAAAGTGGTAAAGAGATTTTGCCGCAAAAAACATTGCTTGGCTCTGAAGATGATATCTTATCTGTGGGCTTCCCTTACTTCGGCGGCAAAGATTACAAGCATGAGCATGATTATTTCAGCAACACAGATCATGACGATATTTTATATCGCGATCTTCCAGTGAAATATCTTGACCTTAATGGTGAAAAAATTCCAGTCATCACGGTGTTTGACATGCTGTGCGCTAATTACGGTATTGCACGCGCAGGACTTGGAAAACAAAACGTAGCGTCTAGTTATGATGAGGATGTTCCGTTTACTCCGAAATGGCAGGAAAGCATTACTGGCGTTGCTGGTGAGAAGATAACGCAAGTGGCGCGTGAATTTGCGCAAAATGCGGATATCACCAAGGGTAAATCCATGATTATCATCGGTGCAGCGATGAATCATTGGTATCACATGGATATGAATTACCGCGCCTGCATCAATATGCTGACATTTTGTGGCTGCGTTGGTCAATCTGGCGGCGGTTGGGCGCATTATGTAGGGCAAGAAAAGCTGCGTCCGCAAACTGGTTGGACTCCGCTTGCTTTTGCGCTGGATTGGGCGCGTCCGCCGCGTCATCAAAACTCGACTTCATTCTTCTACGCGCATACAGATCAGTGGCGTTATGAGACTTTAGGAGTGGAGGATGTTCTATCTCCTACGGCTGATAAGGAGAAATGGAAGGGTAATTTGATTGATTGCAATATTCGCTCCGAGCGAATGGGCTGGCTTCCTTCCGCGCCGCAATTAGAAGAAAACCCGATTGATCTTGTTCGTGAAGCAGAAGATTTAGGTAAAGACCCTGTCGAGCATGTAGTAGCCCGCCTTAAAAGCGGTGATCTGCGTATGTCTTGTGAAGACCCTGATGCGCCTGAGAACTGGCCTAGAAATCTATTTGTTTGGCGTTCGAATTTGCTTGGTTCATCAAGTAAAGGCCATGAATATTTCCTTAAGCATTTCCTTGGCACAAGCCACGGCGTGCAGGGTAAGGATTTAGGCAAAGAGGGCGGCGAGAATTGTGCAGACGTTGTATGGCACGAAACTGCGCCAGAGGGCAAGCTTGACCTTGTTGTGACATTAGATTTCCGCATGTCTACGACTTGTGTTTATTCCGATATTGTCCTTCCTACTGCTAGTTGGTATGAGAAAAATGACCTTAATACGTCTGATATGCATCCCTTTATTCATCCGCTATCCAAGGCGATTGACCCCGTGTGGGAGAGCAAGTCTGACTGGCAGATTTACAAGGATATAGCCAAGAAATTCTCTGAACTTGCGCCAGGTAATCTGGGCGTGGAAAAGGAAATTGTCCTAACCCCGATCCAGCATGACACCCCTGGTGAGCTTGCGCAGAACGATGTTAAGGAATGGCGTAAGGGCGAGTGTGATCTTATCCCAGGTAAAACCGCGCCAGCGATGAAAGTTATAGAGCGTGATTATCCCGCCGTTTATGACCGCTTTACAACTCTAGGGCCATTGATGAAGAAGCTTGGCAATGGCGGTAAAGGCATTGGCTGGAATACTGATCACGAAGTTGAGTTTCTTAAGGCTCTTAATGGGGAGCGCAATGGTTTAGCTAAAATCGAAACTGATATTGATGCGGCCGAGGTTATATTATCGCTTGCCCCCGAAACTAATGGCGAAGTTGCCGTTAAAGCTTGGGATGCTTTGAGTAAGATTACGGGGCGCGATCATACTCATTTGGCAAAGCCGAAGGAAGATGAGAAAATACGTTTCCGTGATCTTCAAGCTCAGCCGCGTAAGATTATTTCTTCTCCGACATGGAGTGGCTTAGAATCCGAGGAAGTTTGTTATAACGCTGGTTATACCAATGTGCATGAATTTATTCCTTGGCGTACATTGACGGGCAGACAGCAGCTTTACCAAGATCACCCATGGATGATTGATTTTGGTGAGGGTTTGGTTTCCTACCGTCCGCCGATTAATACCAACACTGTTCATGACATGATGGAAAAGCATGGCGGTGAAGCTCCGTCAATTGTGCTTAACTTTATTACTCCGCACCAAAAATGGGGGATTCACTCAACATATTCCGATAATTTGCATATGTTGACGCTTTCACGCGGTGGCCCGATTGTCTGGATGAGTGAGCCTGATGCCAAAAAAGTAGGTATTAAGGATAATGACTGGGTTGAGGTATTTAACTCTAATGGTGCGATTATGGCGCGAGCAGTTGTTTCGCAGCGCGTTAATGATGGAATGCTTATGATGTATCATGCGCAGGAGAAAATTGTTAACACTCCAGGAAGTAAGTTAACTGGCGTTCGCGGCGGTATCCATAACTCGGTGACGCGTGCAACGGTGAAGCCTACTCATATGATCGGAGCGTACGCGCAGCAATCATACGGCTTTAACTATTACGGCACAGTCGGGTCAAACCGCGATGAATTTGTGATTGTCCGCAAAGTCGAGGATCAAGATGTTGATTGGATGGATGGTTCGGATCAAAGAGAGGTATCTAAATAATGAAAATACGCGCACAAATAGGTATGGTGCTTAACCTTGATAAATGTATTGGTTGTCACACATGTTCGGTTACTTGCAAGAATGTATGGACATCGCGCCAAGGCGTTGAATATGCTTGGTTTAACAATGTCGAGACCAAACCCGGTGTTGGTTATCCTAAAGATTGGGAGAACCAAGATAAGTGGAAAGGTGGCTGGATTCGTAAAAATAATGGCAAGATAGAGCCTAAGCAAGGTAATCGCTGGCGCATATTATCCAAGATATTTGGTAATCCTGATATGCCTGAAATTGATGATTACTATGAGCCATTCACTTTTGATTACGATCATTTGCAAAAAGCTCCTGAAGGTAAGACCCAGCCGACAGCTCGCCCGCGTTCACTTATAACGGGCAAGCGCATGGAGAAAATTAATTGGGGGCCTAACTGGGAGGAAATCCTCGGAACGGAATTTGAGCATCGCCGTAAAGATTATAACTTCAAAGATATTGAAGAAGAAATGTATGGCCAGTTCGAAAATACATTTATGATGTATTTGCCTCGTTTATGTGAGCATTGTCTTAACCCTGCTTGCGTGGCTTCTTGTCCGTCAGGCTCGATATATAAACGCGCGGAAGATGGCATTGTCTTGATAGATCAGGATAAATGCCGAGGATGGCGCATGTGTGTATCTGGCTGCCCTTACAAAAAGATCTATTATAACTGGGAGTCTGGTAAAGCTGAGAAATGTACATTTTGCTATCCACGTATTGAAAATGGCGAGCCTACTGTTTGCTCTGAAACTTGTGTTGGTCGGATACGTTATCTTGGCGTTATGCTTTATGACGCGGATAAAATCGAAGAAGCGGCAAGCACTCCAGATGAGGGCGACCTTTATCAATCACAATGCGATATATTCCTAAATCCGCATGATCCCGAAGTAATTGCGCAAGCGCGTAGGGACGGCATAGCCGATAATATGATTGAAGGGGCGCAAAACTCTCCGATTTATAAAATGGCTATGGAATGGAAGGTGGCTTTCCCGCTGCATCCTGAATATAGAACATTGCCGATGGTTTGGTATATCCCGCCATTATCGCCAATTCAAAGCGCGGCAGAAGCTGGTAAGATTGCCAAGAAAGGCATTATGCCTGATCTTGACGATATGCGTATTCCTGTTAAATATCTCGCTAATTTACTTACTGCGGGAGAGGTTGAGCCGATCAAGTTTGGTCTTAAACGTATGCTGGCTATGCGCGCCTATATGCGCTCTAAACTTGTTGAAGGGCAAGCTGATGAAAGCTTGCTTGAGGAGGCTGGCATGTCTACTGAAATGGTGGATGATATGTATAAGATCATGGCACTGGCTAATTACGAGGATCGCTATGTTATTCCATCAGGCCATCGTGAGGAAACTATGGATGCTTATGGTGAAAGTGGAGCTTGTGGATTTAGCTTTGGTAATGGCTGCACTACGCATTCAAACAGTGACTTTGACTTTTTCGAAGCTCAAAAAAGCTGGCGCGGGAAAAGTGCTTCGGCACATGATAACCGCATAAATACGCTTTTCTCCCGTTCGGAGGCAGAAGTGCCAAAATCCAAACCACATGATAGTTCTAAACCACATTCAAAAGATAATTGTTGTGGCGGATGTGGCAGTAATTAGGAGAGTAAAACTATGAGAACATTAAAAGTATTAGGGTTTTTACTTGGCTACCCCTCCGCTCAAAATATTGAGGTTTTGGGTGAGTGCCGTGAGATTTTAAGTCAAGAGAAATGGCTTGAAAGCTCGGTATTATCTGGCTTAGATAAGCTTATGGACTGGATGGAAGAAACGGAATTACTGGATATTCAGGAAGAATATGTGGCTTTGTTTGATCGTACGCCTTCGCTAAGCTTGCATTTATTCGAGCATATCCACGGTGATTCTCGTGAGCGTGGACAGGCAATGGTTGATTTATCAGAAGTATATAAGGATGCTGGCTTATTTATTAACACCAAGGAATTGCCCGATTATTTGCCGTTATTTATGGAGTATTTATCACTAATAGACCCCATCAAAGCACGCGAAGATTTAGGTGATATAGTTAATATCACAAGCATAATAGGCGGGCGTTTGAAAAATCGGGAATCATTATATGCATCTATATTTGATGCATTATCTGCCGCTGCTATATCTAAACCTGATATAGAAGCCGTAGAAAAAGCCCTTAAAAGCGATAGCGGCGAGCCATTTACTTTCGAGGAAATGGATGAAGAGTGGGAGGAGCATAATGCTTTTGCCAATAGCTCTCAAACCACTGGTCAAGATATGGATAATGGCGGCTGCCCAATTGCGCAGCAAATGCTAGAGCGTATGAATATACCTGAAAATAACAAAGCAACGAAAAAAGAGGAGGCGTAGAGCCATGGATTTTTTCCTTTTTCAACTTTTTCCATATATTGCAGTGATATCACTGATTTTGGTGAGTATTATTCGATTTGACCGCGACCCTTATACTTGGCGAAGTAAGTCTAGCCAACTTCTTCGTAAACGTCAGCTTATAATTGGCAGCGTGTTTTTTCATCTTGGTATTTTAATGATACTAGCTGGGCATGTCGTTGGATTACTTACACCGATTGCCGTATTTGATGCTATGGGCGTTGATCACGGGGCAAAGCAGATGCTGGCTATTATTGCTGGCGGTATTGCTGGTGTGGCTTGTCTTATTGGTTTGCTGCTTTTGTTGCATCGTCGCTTGTTTTATCCGCGCGTTAGGGCAACTAGCTCGTTTGCTGATATAGCTGTGTTGTTCTTGCTTTTGGGGCAGGTTATTCTTGGCCTATGTACTATCAAGGTTTCTATGGGGCATCTTGATGGGCATGAAATGGTGAAATTCATGAATTGGGCGCAGCATATCGTCACATTCCGTAGCGGTGCGCATGAATATATTGCTGATGTTCATTTTTTGTTTAAAGCTCACATTACTTTGGGGCTGTTTATCATCTTTATATGGCCATTTACCCGCCTTGTGCATGTATTTAGTGCGCCGATAGGCTTTGTATTGCGCCCTTACCAAATTGTCCGTAAGCGTGAGAGATAGATATTATGGAGCTAGCCCCTGGGATTACTGTTAATGGTGTTATGATTTCCCCTGATGATATTAATGCGGAGGTTCAATACCACGCAGCGGCAAATCAGGCGCAAGCAAAATACCAAGCAATGCAAGCTTTGGTAATTAAAGAGCTATTATTACAGGAAGTAAAAGCTAAAAATATTAATGAAGAAGATATTGATAGTGCGATAGAAGCTCTTTTAGAAGCTGAGCTTAATGTTCCCGTTCCTGATGATGAGATTTGTTTGCGATATTATGAACAAAATACAAGGCGTTTTATGACTTCGCCATTATTCGAGGTATCGCATATTTTATACCTAGCCCCGCCCGAGGACAAGGAAGCATATGAAGAGGCACGGCAAAAGGCAGAGAAAGCTTTAACATTGATTAAGGCCGATTCCAAATTATTCGGTCAAATTGCAAAGCATGAATCCGCATGCTCTTCTTCTGGGGAAGCTGGTCGTTTAGGTCAGATCGCACAAGGTCAAACCATGCCTATATTTGAGGCGGCTCTTATGAAAATGAACGAAGGTGAGCTTTCTGATGAGCCTTTAGCAAGTGAGGTTGGTTATCATATTATAAAAGTTCATAAACGCGCAGAAGGCAAGCAATTGCCTTTTGATACAGTATTAGAATCTATCGCC
>JAMONE010000039.1 GCA_027066695.1 Micavibrio sp.
TTCTACTGAAGATATTACAAAAACATCCGTTGGCGAGTGGCTATCTCTACATGCTGGTGTAGGTAGTAGGATTGGCTATGATATGCGCCTTTACACATATAAGCAAATTGATGATATTAAGAAAAAGATCAAAGATAAGAATATTGAGCTTATCCCTTTAAAAGCAAACCTCATTGATAATATTTGGCCAAATCAGCCATCCATGCCAATAGCGCAAGTTAGTATATTCCCTGATGATATAGCGGGGCGTAGCTCACAAGAAAAGAGGTGTGATATCGCGCTAAGCATAAAAGAGCAAGAATGCGCAGCATGTCTTTTAACTTTAAGTGATTCTATTTGTTGGCTTTTGAATATCAGGGGCGGCGATATTGATTATTCTCCATTGGTTTTTTCTTATGCTATTTTATATGCGGATGGGACGCTTGATTGGTTTATTGATAGTGAAAAGCTATCAGATAAAGTGATTAATATTTTAGGCGATGAGGTGCGCATTTTTCCTTTTGATAAAGTGGGCGAAAGGCTTGGAAATATTGATGGGCAAATCTGGGTGGACAGATCATCTGCGTCAGTTTGGTTTGAGAGCTTAGATATTGAAATATTTGATAAAGAAGACCCCTGCATCCTTCCTAAATCTATCAAGAGTGCGTCAGAGCAAGATGCTGTGCGCGAGGCTCATGTTCATGATGGCGTTGCTATTGTAAAATTCCTGAAATGGCTTGATGAAACTGAAGAACCTTTGAGTGAGCTATCTGTGGAAGCCAAGCTAGAAAGCTTTCGCAAGGAAAATAACGCGTATATAGGAGCTAGCTTTGCGACGATTGCAGGATTTGCTGGAAATGGCGCAATTGTTCATTATCGCGCTGATAAACTCTCGAATAAAGCAATTGCTGGTGATGGGCTATTACTTGTGGATAGCGGCGGGCAATATAAATGGGGAACAACCGATATTACGCGCACTATAGCCATAGGCACGCCAACAAATGAAATGCGTGAGAACTATACCAGAGTTTTAAAGGGGCATATAGCCGTGGCTAGTGCTTGTTTTAAAAAGGGGGCGGTTGGCAAAGATATTGATGCGTTGGCGCGAAAATCATTGCAAGAAGTTGGGCTGGACTATGCGCATGGCACAGGGCATGGCGTTGGTTGCTATCTTTGTGTGCATGAAATATCTGCGAATATATCACCGCGCGGTGAGCGGGAGTTTGCTGCGGGAATGCTTATCTCGAATGAACCGGGATATTATAAAGAAGGCGAATATGGCATACGTATAGAAAGCCTTGTTCTTGTCGAAGATGCTCAAAATTCTGATGCTTTATGTTTTGACACCGTAACTTTAGCACCGTTTGATTTAAAGCTTATTGATTTTGATATGCTAAATGCGCAGGAAACCAAGTGGCTGCGTAGCTATTTAGGCCATGTATATAAAAAGCTCAGCCCGTTTTTAGGTAGTGGGGAAAAGGAATGGCTAAAGAAAACTACAATTTTTTATTAGTTTTGTTCTTTTTCTATAGTGATATATTTTTCAGGGTGGAATTTCATTAATGAAAATAGCGTCTGGTGAAATCCTGAGTCGGCATGGTTTTTACTGCATAGTAATTCTTGTATAACTAGCATATTACCCTTATATCTAGCTTCAAAAAAAACAGTTGTAACATCTGGATATTCCTCAGTAGGGGAAATAATTAACTTTGTTTTCATTGTTGTAACACCATCAACCACGGAATCTTTTGTTATTAAATTGTCAGAGCCTGCATTTTCAACAAATTTTGAGATATGTTCAGAAAATATAATGGATCGAACTTTATTTTGTGAAAATTTCTTTTTATCTACATAAGAGTTAATGTTGTAGGCTACTTTTTTATCTATAACCGGATCTTTAATTTCAAAAGTCATTAACTCTCCATTTTTTGTAGGAGAAAATATAGGTAAACGGGGGGTGTAGTCACTATTCTTTGGGGGGAGTACTGCCGTAAAAATATTGCTTTTTGATGGGTAGCTTATCCAACCAACACCTAACGGGTTCTCTTTTTTTGTAATGCCGTCAATTAATTTTATAGAATTAAAAAAATCATCTGAACGATATGAATGCATAGTATGAGCTGGGCCACTAAGCACTTGCTCAATTTTTGAGTAATTAGTCATATATATCAAAATTCTTAAGCCATATTTTTCTTCGCCTGCTCTATATGATATGTAGAATTTTTTGCCTTTAAATCCTTTATGTTCTATATCCTGATCAGTTAATAGCTTGCCGCCGATGGCTTTTGCAGCATGTTTATATTTTTCGGCCTCTTTTTTTAGTATATCGTCAACATCTTCATAGGTGAGTTCAGATCCAAATGTTTGTAAAGCTTTAATTAGGATGCTTTTCTCTCTCTTTTTTTTATTTTGACCGTCAAGTGATGACGCTATTTCAACACTAAAGGCCACTGTATCATTGTTAAATTGCAGCGGAAAAATCTTATATTTATATTCTTTAGGAAATTTTGTTTCAAAAATTTTTGTTATAGATTTGTGAATTTCCCATTTAACTTTATTCTTGTTTTTTTCATTTTCTCTTACAGCCCTTTCCCTTGCATCTTGTATATTTTGTCGTTCTTCGTCGCTTATGGCATAAGAGTTGGTGGGGAAGGCTAGGGGGGAGCTTGCCAAGCAGAGGATAGCCAAAAGGCGAATATATTTGGTTGTTCTCATTATAAAATACCCCTTTGTGCAAAATTTAATTCTAACATATAAATATTAAAATATAAGCACAAAAAAACTGCTGACAAGTACAAACATTGAAAGCAGTTTTTTATTTTATTTATTTGAAAAACTAATATCCGTCACGATCGCGACGTTTACGTTCCATCTTGCGACAACGTCTAACCGCTTCTGCATCTTCACGAGCCCTCTTTTCAGAAGGTTTTTCGTAATGACGGCGAAGTTTCATCTCGCGGAAGATTCCTTCGCGTTGCATTTTCTTTTTAAGAACGCGCAAAGCTTGATCGACATTGTTATCTCTAACGTTCACACTGACCACAGTGTTCACCTCTTTCTAAATAAGTTTAAAATTAATAATAGCCTATAAAAGCTTGAGAAGTTATTAACACGCACAAAATAATAAAGCAAAGGAAAAATAGCTTTAGGGTCAAGGCCTATTAAATTCATAAATTCTGCGCGAGTCATATTTTTAGATAATACGCTTGAAAAGTGCGCAGGGCATAGCCGTAGCTACGATCAAGCACTTTGAAGGCGTAGAATCAAAAATATGCCGCGTATCTGCGCCATTAATGGGCAACAGAACGTTATGAATTTAATAGGCCTTGACCCTAAGCCACTTTCAAATTCATCGCCGCATTCAGTAGCGTTTTTGTGTACTGTTCTTTAGGCGAGTTAAATATATCTTGCGCGCTTCCTTGCTCTATAATTTTACCGTCTTTCATGACCAAAACATTGTGGCTCATAGCGCGAACAACGCGCAAATCATGGCTTATGAACATATATGACAGATTGTGCTTTTCCTGAAGCTTACGCAGTAAATCCACTATTTCGGCTTGCACGGATACGTCGAGCGCCGAGGTCGGCTCATCTAGTACAATGAAATCAGGGGCAAGCACAACTGCGCGCGCAATAGCAATGCGTTGGCGTTGCCCGCCAGAAAACTCATGCGGATAGCGGTTGCGGGTATCGGGGTTCATCTGCACATCTTCTAAAGCCTCTATAACTAGCTTATCAAGTTTTTCATCTGTTAAGTTTTTCCTGTGTAGTTTTAGCCCTTCACCAATAATCTGCGCTACGCTCATGCGCGGTGAGAGCGAGGCATAAGGGTCTTGAAACACAATTTGCATACGAGAGCGAAGATGGCGCATATCTTTGCGTGCAAGTGAT
>JAMONE010000040.1 GCA_027066695.1 Micavibrio sp.
AACGCAGGTGAGCGCGCAGTTACGGCCAAAATCAATGATGATTTCACACTCGGGATGAGTATTTGCTACGATCTGCGTTTTGCTCGTCTTTATCGTGACATGGCCAAAGCTGGCGCAAATATATTAAGCGTTCCTGCCGCTTTTACCGTTCCAACAGGAAGCGCACATTGGGAAATATTGCTTCGTGCGCGCGCCATTGAAACGGGCAGTTATGTTATTGCTCCTGCGCAAGTCGGTGAGCATGAAGGCGGGCGCAAGACATATGGTCATTCCATGATTATTGATCCATGGGGACGCATTTTAGCGCAAAAAGAAGTGGGGCAGGGCGTTATTATTGCCGATATTGATGCTGCTTTAGTTAATAAAGTCAGGGCGGATATTCCTGCTCTAAAACATGATAGGGAATATATGATATGAGTAAGAAACACCAAAAAGAAACAAGATTAATGCATATGGGACGCAATCCTGATGATTATTTTGGCGTTGTTAACCCGCCAATTTGCCGAACATCTACTATTTTATATAAAGATTTAGACGCATATTTTGACCCTAATACTAAGTTTCGCTATGGCCGCGTAGACAATCCGCTAAGCACTGCTTTTGAAGCTGCTATTTCAGAGCTGGAAGGCGGGCATAATGCTATAACTTCGCCTAGTGGCTTTTCTGCAATCTCAACGGCTTTATTTGCATTTTTAAAAGCTGGAGATCATATTTTAATAGTCGATAGCTGCTATCCTCCGACGCGGTTTTTTGCCAATCAACAGCTCCAATCTTTCGGTGTGGAGGTCGAGTATTATGACCCGTGCATCGGCGCAGGAATTAAAGATTTAATCCGCGATAATACGGCTGTGATTTACCTTGAAAGCCCAGGTTCAGCCACTTTTGAGGTGCAAGATGTGCCCGCTATTGTTAAAGAAGCAAAGTCGCAGGGCGTTATAACTATAATGGATAATACCTACTCTGCTGGCGTTTTGTTTAAGCCGTTAGAGCATGGAGTGAATATTTCTGTGCAATCAGCCGCTAAATATCTTGGAGGGCATTCTGATGTGAATTTAGGCGTTGCTGTTGCTGATACGCCCGCGCATTATAAAACCCTTAAATCTTGCGCGGTTAACCTTGGTATTTGCGCTAGCGCAGAGGATTTATACTTATCTATGCGCGGTCTTCGCACGCTGGAAATGCGCCTTGATTATGCGCAAAAGAACATGAGCCCTGTTTTGGAATGGTTTAAAACCCGCACAGAGGTTCAAAAGCTGTATTCACCTATGTTAGAGGGTAATGCTGGCCATGACATATGGAAGCGTGATTTTACGGCAGCTAATGGCGTATTTGGTGTTTTGTTTGATCATAAATATAGTATTGATAATATTGCACGCTTTGTTGATTCGCTGGAGTTGTTCCCCGTTGGCAGTTCTTGGGGAGGCTATGAAAGTTTGATACAGCCGCAAGATATGAAATCTTATCGCGATAATTGGACAGAGCAGGGCGTGTTCATACGCTTTCAAATAGGTAATGAAAACCCTAATGATTTAATTGCTGATTTAGAGCGCGAGATTAAGAAGCTTTAGGCTATTGTCCATTAGTAAGATTCATTATCTTCTTTGCAATCAGGTAACTAGGCAAGATAGCAACTAAGCAGCCCAAGATAACTGCTGGTAGTATTAGCTGCGCATCATTTGCCGCAAGGGATGGTACAGTCAGCACAATCAATATGAAAATTCCAGCTAGAGTTGTTGCTGTAACTGACCATAGTACTAAAGTAAGTCTAACCATTTATTTTCGCCTTGTTTATTTGATGCATGCTTAGGGTAGTATGTTATATCCGTCATATGTTTGTCAAATGCTGATATTTATAGGCACG
>JAMONE010000041.1 GCA_027066695.1 Micavibrio sp.
AAGAAGATACTGGACAAGCGAAGCTTGAATTGTGACCGCAGGTCACGCGCGAAGCGGTGATACCACGGGGCTTGCCCCGTGGAGCTTCACCTTTTTCTTAAGCTAAATTTCCAACACTAACACCAAGAGCTTCGGCGATGGATTTCAGAGCGCGGATAGAGCCATCTTTTTTACCTGTCTCGATTTCGGTTAAATATGGCCGCGATATTCCCGAAATTTCGGCAAGCTCGGCTTGTGTCATTTCGCGGTATTTGCGGATAATTTTTATAGGGTGATCCTGCCGCGCGGAAATATGATCTAGCACGTCGTCAGGTAAATTATTAACACTATCCGTGCTGCTTAGCTCTCGGTAATCATGCAGTGGCACAAGTACATAAGGCTTTCCCTGGATATGTAGAAGGTCATATTTCATTAGTCATCCATATATTCATCTGGAGCATCTTCATTTATATCCTAAAGTATTAAAATACTTGTTGTCACTCATTCATTGTCCAGATAAATATATGAATGACTATCATGCAATATTAGTGCTACATTCTATCCAAAATATAAGGACTGTCTATGAATATTTCGAATTTTTACAAACAAGAGCCGCAAAGCGGCAAAATTGAACAAATTGTTATTTTGCTGCATGGCGTTGGCTCTAATGGGCGAGATTTAATCTCTCTAGCCCCTGCGTTAGAGCAATATGTGCCAAATGCGGTGTTTATATCGCCTGACGCTCCGTTTGCTTGTGACATGGTTCCTGCTGGCTACCCAGATGCTTTCCAGTGGTTTTCTTTGGAGGATCGCAGCCCCCAAGCTATGCTGTCAGGCGTGAAAAATGTATTTCCGTTGGTGGAGGAATTTATAGAAGCCCAGCTAAAGCATTATAACCTTCCCGCTAATAAGCTTGCTTTACTAGGGTTTTCACAAGGAACTATGACTTCTTTGTATGTTGCGCCGCGCTTAAATGAGCAAATCGCGGGGGTTTTGGGCTATTCCGGTGCTTTGCTACTTAATGATGAAAATGATCTAAAGCAGAAAATGCCGATACATTTAATACATGGCCAAAGTGACGATGTTGTTCCAGCTCAAGCGTGGACGGCTGCAAAAGAAACGCTTATATCAAATGGTTATGAGTTTAGCGGCCATATAACTGCTGGCTTAACGCATTCCATAGATCAAGCAGGAATTGATAGCGGCGGGGCATTTTTGAAGTCTATTTTTACTACTTAGAGTTCCTGGTCATCACTGCACTAGCCATACAAAATACAAACAGCCCAAAACATAGAACAATATTATAATTAGCCATGGATAGTCCAAGAATAGGGTCTTGCCATTGTATATCTGTGCATGAGGTCAGGGGCGTTCCCATTATGCTTTCAAGCAATGATTTACCTTTTTCAAGCATAGGAACGACGCAGCCTTCAAGCGCGGATACCCACCATTTTTGCTCTACGCCTGTGTGGTAGAACGCTATTGCGCTATTTATGAGGAAGTTTATCCCGAGAACCCCTAATGTAATACGGCTTACCATGATTTTGCGGTAAAGAGCCATGCCTATCAAGCCCAATATTATCCCGATAGCAAAGGGGTAGCGTTGATAGACGCATAAATTACAAGGCTGCAAACCAAAGACATGCTCTCCTATGAATGCCGCTGATAGCGCAAATGCAGATATAAAAGCAATAAATCCCAATGATATTAATGGGTTGCTTAATATTGCCGTTATTATCGTTTTGATCATTTTATAAATACGCCTTTATTGCTTCTTTTGCTATATCAATGCCTTCTGTGCCTAAGAATATAATAATCATGGCAAGGATGCAAATCCATAAAACACCGATTACCGCGCCCGATAAGACCGCGAGGCCATCGCGCATTATAACGCCAACTGCCATAAGAGCGATGCCAAGACTGGGGATTGTGTTTGTCATAGGCAGGGGCACGCATATTGT
>JAMONE010000042.1 GCA_027066695.1 Micavibrio sp.
TGGGTCTTTGCGGATTATTTTAACAATACCACGCACCATCGGCAAATATTGAACCTTCTTAATCCATTGATTGCCAACTTTTGTTTTATATATATTAAGATACGCCTCTCTGCTATCTGGGATAAGCCCATCTTTTGCACATTTTAAAAGCTCATTCAAAAGCGTTTGACGATCTGCCAATAGCAAATCAGGATTATTCTGCGCGGCAATAATAGCAACGCTGCAAAATTTTTCTACTGAAACATTAGCTGGTAAAAGAGCTTTAAGCCTTTTCATGCTCGCGCCCAAATCTTTTCTGAATGCATCACTAGGGTTTGAAACTTGATTGTTGTTGTTTGTGGTTTGTATATTGTTTGACATTTTAATTACCTCCAAAATTTATATTATTACAGTAGATAGTTATTTTTTATAAAGCAAGTGTTTTATATTTTATTTATGTTGATCTATTAACTTTTCGTTGTAAGTTGCCGTCTCGAGCATCTCTCTAATACTGTTTATCGTGTGAAAACTAAAGCCACCAGCTCCTTCGTAGTGCGGATTTCTTCTTAATGTTTCATTAAAATTATCAAGTGTTTCTTTTTTGGTTATCATATCGCTATTTCCTCCATAGTAATTTTCATTGATGAGCTTGGTTTTCTGCCTTTGATGGTTTTACCTACATCATCGGCGGTTATAACTTTATCGGGCGTGCCTTTGCGCTTACTGTATGAAACGCGAATATTATTGCACCGTATTTCCTGATTATCGGCTGATAGGTAATATATTTCACTTTCTAACAAATCTAACTCGTCTTGTTTAACTTTGATTTGATGCTTTAACTTGGTAGCCTTTTTAAGCATCTTATAAAAATCTTTGTCATTAGAATAATCTTCCTGCTTATCCATACGCATTTTGTTTCTTAGCTCGCGTATAGAGTTGCTATCCTTCTTAAAGTCTGGCTCTGGAGCTTCATCCATCAACCAAAACTCCATAACTTTACAGCGCAATATAGCGGCTATCTCTGGGTCGGCCTTACATTCCATTTTGTAGAGCCTATTGCCACCTACAGCGACAATCAGAACGCTTGTTTTACGTCCACAACATTCCATTTCATGTTGAACTTGCAAGAGAATATGTATCGGGCATTTTACAATTAAATCACCCTCATACTCCCATTTATCATAGAATTGTAGGCTATCAACATTTTTCACTTGTGACATTACGCTTGTATAAGATTCAAGATAAGCGTCAGGAGTGCAAGCCATTCCATTAACTGTGGCGTGTTCTACATATTCTTGCGGCTGGTAGAAATCATAACCCCACTTGTCATTAGCCCATTCTATGATGGCTTTTTCAAGGTAGTTCCCAGCTTGAATCCGCTCCACATCATCGAGGGAATCAGGCTCAATCAATCCGCGTTTTTCGTGCCAAAGCTTATACAACGTTGAATAAGGGCTTTCTCCAAACAGCGCGGCGATATCAGAACCTCCAATATTTTTTGATCTTAACTCGTGCCACGTGTTAGTCATTATTTACCTTAATATATTTTGGCGGTGTCCACCCTAAATCTATTAAGGCTTTTCTTACTTGTTCTTCTTTAGTGTCAATAATTTGCCTAGCATTGCGCTCTATAAAATCGACATTATTACAAACAGTCTGCTCTATACACCCATTTTCAAATACAATAGTTTTTACTTCTATTTTTATATTTTCCATTATTCTAACTCCTTAAAAAGTTCATTTATCAAATCATGCTCTTGCTCGTTAAAGCTGAATTGGTGGGGCTGGTAAGCATATTGCAACGCCGTTTTGCTTACTTGAAGTTAAGAATATGTATGGCGCAGCCCCTTAAAAGTTATCTTATTGTTACTATATCTTCCTCATAGATTGATACTCCTCTTAGCTCGCGCCCTCCAGCCTTAACAAAGGCCGTAACAGCCCTCTCTAGGGCATCAAGAGGGATATGCTGGCGCAATGCCTCAAGGTCTATATTATCACGGCTTAAAATGTCACCCTTCCATTCGGTTCTTACAGTTGAAAGGCTTCCTTGCTCACCCCTAACGCGCGCAGCTTTTTTAGCTTGTGAAAGCATATTTTTATCGAGCCTATCAGCTTGACCTTCTAATAACGCAGCCTCATTAAGTGAGCGATTTGCATCCCTTTCTTGGGCTTTAGCTTCTCTCTCTGTGGCTTTAGAATTGTGATCGCTGTCCCGCTCTTCTTTGCGAATTTCTCGGTTAAGCTCGCGATTTTCTTTTTCAAGTTTCTTGGCGTGATCTTTTGCCTCGCGTATTTCATCTTGAACAAGCTTTTTTGCTGCGCGGTTTTCTTCTTCGACTTTGGCAACCCGAGCTTTTTCTTCATCGCTTAAACGGCGTTGCTCGGCCTTAGCTTCATCTTTAACACGTTGTATTTCTTCAGCTGCTAATCTATCTGCATCTTCCTTTTCTTTCTTTAGGCGATCAATTTCAGCTTGCTGTGCTTTTCTATCGGCTTCGGCCTTTTCTTCGGCTTCGCGTTTCTTACGTTCTAAATCTTCGCGAATCTGGCGATCTTTTTCCTCTTGCTCAATACGTAGTTTTTCGGCTTCGGCGGCTTTTTCCTCGGCAATACGAAGTTTTTCTGCAGCCTCCTCGCGAATTTTTGCCTTCTTCTCTTCGCGGATTCTTTCTTCTTCGGCTTTCTTTGCCTTTATCCATGGATCGTTAACCTCTCTAACTTTAGACAATACGGCATCAAGCTTTTCAGTGTAACGCTTAAAAAAACCATCAACTGCACGCCCTCGGTCAAGATGCGGCTGCTTTTCTTCAACTCTTACAGCATTAAGACTTTTTTTGTTGGCCGTTAGTTGTTTAATAAAATCGGCCATTTTACCAGCCTCTTCATCACTTGTTATTTTATCTGGCACGCGCTCGGCTGCTTCCATTAATTGATTCGCACGTGCAAATATATCTGGATAAAGCTCAAGGGCTTTTTCTCCTACTATATCTATATCACTAGGGGCTTCGTTATGCCCGATTGATGCTATATTGTTACTCATTTTCTTTACTTTCTTTTGCTGGTTAATATTAAAAAACACTCTATATAATTACATTTTATAAAGCAAGTATTATTTAATTAAGGTGCTGGCAGGGTTCAGTGTGTGGGTGATGGAAACCCTACCAGCTTCCGCAATCATTGTGTGCAAGGAGGCATGATTGCAGAATTTTGTTAGTTATTAAATGTCTTTCCCTATAAACGCAGTATCTTTAAAGGTCACTCTTGCACCACCATTAAATGCCAACTCTTCAAACTCACAGTCAGAGATAATGAAATCTAGGTGCTCGGCGTTGGTTTCGTATCCTTCAAGCTCCATTTCATCTGCAATAGCTTGCAATCTGCGCGTCCAGCTTCGTAGTCTTTCTGATTTATTCATCTGCTTAACTCCATTTTACATTTAGTTGTCGACCAGCCAGTTTTATCTACGCATCCTGCTATATCTTTTTGTGATGCTGGCATGATAAAAATAAATGTTAAAATTATCACAGCAATAACTGATATTAAAATTCTGTTTTGATATTCATTATCCATCTTTTTAACCCTGTTCTTTTAAGCATTTTATAGATGCTTCTAAAATAGCAACATAACCAGAGTCTTTTCCGTATTTTTCAGATACTGTAGCTATAGCTTTTTTATCTGTGTCCCAAAAACAACCAAGTTTAACCATTATAGTATCTTCGTGTTTGACAACAAATCCATATCGTTTTTCATTTCCCACCCCGCTAAAGCTTATAACTGATATTGCGCCCCTTAGGTTTGCGCTCATTAGGTTTGCGT
>JAMONE010000043.1 GCA_027066695.1 Micavibrio sp.
TGAAAGCGAAGAAGATGCTAGTGAGAAACTCGCTGCTGATAACGAGCTTTCATATGTGCGTTTGGATGGTGATATTGGCTGTATGGTTAATGGCGCGGGCTTGGCGATGTCTACTATGGATATTATTAAGCTTAAAGGCGGCGAGCCTGCAAATTTCTTGGATGTTGGGGGCGGCGCAACGGCGGAGCGTGTGACTACGGCGTTCAAAATTATCCTTTCCGATCCTAATGTTAAAGGCATCTTGGTTAATATCTTTGGCGGTATCATGAAATGTGATGTCATTGCCGAGGGCGTTATCGCTGCGGCAAAAGAAGTTGACCTTTGCGTGCCGCTTGTTGTGCGCCTAGAAGGCACAAATGTTAAACGCGGTAAGGAGCTTATGGCTAGCTCGGGCTTGCCTATTATATCCGCCGATGATCTCGACGACGCAGCAACAAAAATTGTGGATGCTACTCAAAAAGCTAGGGAGGCTGCATAGTTTTTTATTTGAACCGCAGAGACGCAGAGGACGCGAGAGGTGATGATTATTGTTATCTCCAGTGAATGTTGGAGTTATTGAGTGTTGTAATGTAATAAGATTTTATTCATTTACTATATAAATGTTCGAAATGACATCTGTTAATACAATTTCTTTTCTCTTGCGATCTCTGCGTCTCTTGCGGTTCAAAAATAATTATTAAAGGATTTTAAATAATATGAGCGATGTTACAAAATTCCCTGATTTAGGCTCTAGGTTGAGCCAAAAGATAATTGGCTCTGCTATCGAGGTTCATAAAACTTTGGGAGCAGGATTACTTGAAAGTGTTTATGAGGAGTGTCTTGCCATTCAAATGAAAAATGATGGATTGAATTTTACACGCCAAGAAATTATTCCAATTAAGTATAAGGGCATTACTTTGGAAAATAGCTTTAAAGCAGATATTATTGTTGAGAATGAGATTATAATTGAATTAAAAGCAGTCGAGAAAATCTTGCCAATTCATCAAGCTCAACTTTTAACTTATATGAAATTGAGTGGTATAAAACTTGGTTTGATTATGAATTTTAACACTGTTTTGCTTAAAGATGGAATTAAACGTATGGCTCTTGGTTAGAATTATTTTGAAAAGAAATATTTTAAACCGCAGAGACGCAGAGGACGCGAGAGGATATATTATGGCTCTTTATGAGTTTGATAATAATCAGTTTGTAGAGATACCCGAAACAACTTTTATCAAAGAAGGTGTTATGGAGCGTACGCATATTCAATCTGCTCTGAAAGAAAATATAGATATTATATCTCCAGATTGCCTTGTTATTTCTGAGGAATATTCTGAATGGTCGCAAGGTCGCCGTCGTATTGATTTATTGGCTATTGATAAGGATGCTAATATAGTTGTGATAGAGTTAAAAAGGGATGAAAAAGGCGGTCATATGGAGCTGCAATCCCTACGCTATGCTGCTATGATTTCTTCGCTTAGTTTTTCTGACGCTGTTGGTATTTATAAAAAATATTCACCTGATATAGATGCAGAAAAAGAAATATTAAAGTTTTTGGATTGGAGTGAGTCACAAGAAGATGACTTTGCTTGCGATGTAAGAATTGTTTTGGTGTCATCTGATTTTGATAAAGAAATAACCAGCACTGTTTTATGGCTGAATGATAGAAATATTGATATTAGATGTGTAAGGCTTATACTCTATAAAACAGAAAATGGTATTATAGTTGATGTTCAGCAAATTATTCCATTACCAGAAGCTAGAGATTATATAATTAAAGCCCAGAAAAAATCTGAAAAGATTCGTGAGGCTAAAGGTGATGGCAAAGATCGTACGAAATATAAATTTATGGAATATAGTAAGCTTCCTAAAAATAGATTGGTTCTTGAAGTTGTTGGGGAATACGTAAAACAAAATTCTAATATTACTTATGAAAATTTAGAAAAGAAATTCCCAAAAAATCTTCATGGGAATCTTGATGTTGTTGAGAAAATAGAAAATATAGGAGATAAAACACGGTATTTTGTTAAAGAGGATGAAGTTATAAATCTTTCTGATGCTAGGATAGCAGTGTGTAATCAATGGGGAGGGTTAGAAAAAATGAATAATTTTATTTCTCATGTTAAAAATTTAGGGTTTGAGGTTAATGTTGATGAATAAAAAACTCTGCGATCTCTGCGTCTCTCGCGGTTCAAAATTAATTACTTAAAAAAGGAAGAAAAACATATGTCAGTACTTGTAAATAAAAACACCAAATTAATTTGCCAAGGCTTCACAGGAGCGCAAGGCACGTTTCACTCTGAACAAGCGATAGCTTACGGCACAAACATGGTTGGCGGGGTTACGCCTAATAAGGGCGGGATGGAACATCTTGCTTTGCCTGTGTTTGATACTGTCGGTGAGGCGAAGGAGCGTACGGGCGCGAATGCTACTGTTATATATGTGCCGCCGCCTTTTGCTGCGGATGCTATATTAGAGGCGATTGACGCGGAGATAGAGCTTGCGATTTGTATAACCGAGGGTATTCCTGTTTTGGATATGGTTAAGGTTAAGCGCGCTTTATCAGGTTCGAAAACTCGTTTGATAGGGCCTAATTGCCCTGGAATTATCACCCCTGATGAGTGCAAGATCGGAATTATGCCTGGTCATATTCATACTCGCGGAAAAGTGGGCATTGTCTCGCGCTCTGGCACTCTTACATATGAAGCTGTGGCGCAAACTGGCGCTGTTGGGCTTGGTCAATCAACTTGCATCGGCATTGGCGGCGATCCGATTAACGGCACGAGCTTTATAGATTGTATCGAGCTGTTTATGGATGATGATGAAACCGAGGCTATCCTTATGATTGGCGAGATTGGCGGCACTGACGAGCTGGAAGCTTGCGAGTTTTACAAAAGTCTTAAAACCAAGAAGCCGATTGCTGGATTTATCGCAGGGGCGACTGCTCCTCCAGGTAAACGCATGGGTCATGCTGGCGCGATTATATCGGGAGCGGATGATACCGCGCCTGCGAAAATGGAAGCGATGCGCGCGGCTGGTTTTGCAGTATCCGAAAGCCCCGCTGGTCTTGGCGCGGCGGTGCTGGAAGCAATTGCCGCTTAAGCTTTTATAGCTGTGGGCGTTGTCACTTGTTGGGCTATATGTTAAATTACACCAGCAAAGCAAGGGGATTCTTTGTTTTACTTACGCTTATCTTCAAAACCTGTTTGAGAATGCGGGCGTTTCAGTGTATTGTTTTATGTTGGTGATATTAACGAAGGTATTTTATACGTCATGAATTTTCTCGATCAACTTACTGAAGATCAGCGCACATTGCTGGTAAGCTTGCCTTATCGCGCGGGGTTGTTTGTCTCGCAGAGTGATAATGCGGGCGGAGATGATTCTGATGATGCGGAGATGCAAGCGCTTGATAACATTATTACGGGCTATTCTCAGGAGATTTTCTGCGATATATCGTAAGTGAGACTGTGCGCCGTAAGTCCGAGTGGCCTGCATGGTCTGATAATCTTGGTGAAATCGGCAATGAGTGCCATAAGGCACTTGATATTTTATATGATAGCGTGGGTGAAAAAGAGGTTAATGCCTTTAAAAACCATTTGATTGAAATTGGCGAGTCTGTCGCGCTGGCTTTTAGGGAGTATGGCAAGGGAACATCTTTGGCAGATAAAGTAAAAATGCGTGTTATCTTTAAGAAAGAGAAAAGGGCAGCGGATAAGCTAGGGATTACATATAAAAATTGGGATCAA
>JAMONE010000044.1 GCA_027066695.1 Micavibrio sp.
GGAAATATATATTTCTTCTGCGCAAATCGGCCCACCATTTTCAATTCCAACTAAATAGTAATCATGACCATCAGAGGGTGTATAGCAGCTCATGCCTGATCCACCACTTGCTTCTGCTGTAAGTCTGCCCTCGGGGTGTCCTGTATCAACCAAGAAGCCTGCAATTAGGCGGGGCGCAAAGCAGTCTATCGCGGCTGTGGCATCATCTTCACATAGCGCATCAACATAGAAATTTCCTGATGATCTTATAGATCCGCTATAAGGGGCCGCGCGAACATGGCCCTCATCTGCATCACCTAGGTAATCGCCCATTGCTGCGCCAATGGCAAAGTTATTAGCATTTTTTAAATGGATTTCATCATTATCATTTGCAGAAATTTGCCATTGCGATGGCTTTACACGGCTGAAAAATTCTATGCGATCATCAAAATTACTATCTACATCACCCGATAAAAACACAGAATCAGCATCACAGTTTTCTTGCTCTGACGTTGATCCTACGGCGCAGCTATAGCCTTGTACGCCAGCCCTTGTGAAACCACCTATTTTATTTTGTCCATGTGATATAACAGCAAAATGCGCTGTATCAATTGGGTCTATAATAGTTGCACCTGTTTTATCAATAATTCCTATTGCGCCAAGTGATACATCAAATGTTGCGCTGTCTGTTAAATCTCTTGTAACCGCGTAGGTTAGTCGATTAAGGCTTTTGTCGTAGGATTCTGATTCCTGTAAATTAATAGTTTTAAACGGTAGTGCGCCAACGACTACTACTCTGCCAGAAATATTACTTGCATATGTACAAATGCCGCCTACACATGTTCCTAGCGCATTAACAGTGCAATCTTCTAGTCCATAATTTAAATTTCCTGGTTGTGCGGTTAGTGATGCAGGACAAGGGTATTTGGAATAAACGGCGCGAAACCCACCAATTTCATTGACGGCCTCATCAATATTTTTTTCAGTTTCTGTCCAGTCTTTATCTACTCGGTAATTATGATAGATAGATATCGCAGGCGCAATTATAAGTCCAGCAACAACAAAAACTATGGCAAGCTCTAATAATGAAAATCCGAAATCGTTATTATGTTTTTTTACATTTCTATACATTTAATATACCCATCTGCATCTATGCCTGAAGCAAGTTCTCCACCGCCACATGACTTAATCTTAATTATGTCTGTATCAACTTTAATTTTTTCACCGTTAATAGCGTTGCCTGTATTATCTGTGGAAGAACTACAGCTTACTTTACTATTATATAATCTCATAACAGCTTGTTCTCCGTAAAAAACACCAGCAGAATCACACTTCATTACGTCTTTTGTACCAGTTATAAGCTCGGGGTCAAAACCAACAGTATTATCGATATTGCTGATATCCTTTGACTTAAGTCCGCCTTCTATTCTTGTATCGCCAACAACATCGATTGTTTGCTTCGGATCTTCTGTGCCAATGCCAATTCTATTTGCAAAAGTCATAATAACATCATCAGCATATAAGACATTATCAGGATGCTGAAACCATGTTGCTTCTGGAACAGAGCTTTGTGCGCGGGTGATATCATCGAAGAAAGTTACTCCTGCTATTTCTGAAAAAGCAGAGGCGGCATCATCAAATGGGTCATTAAATGCGGGGTCTACATCATAGAAGAATTTATTATCAAAATCGCAATTTTCGCTCTCATATCCATCAGCAATAGCGCCGCAATCTGACAAAGCTATACCATCTTTTGTAAATCCGCCTAATCCTGATATTCCTGTAGAGAAAAGGAAAAAATCCACCACATCTGTTTTTTCTTCAGGTATGCCATCTGCCGCCCCTGATTGAACCTCACCAGGTCTATCAACTGCATCAACACTAATTGCACCAGCATTTGCGGTAAAGGTCGCATTATCTGTTTGTTCGAATGTAACGGCATATATTATTTTATTTCCCCAATAATCCAAAGATGCTTCTTGTTGCATTTTAAGGGAGGAAAAAGGGACTGCGCCAATAATAACGGCATCTGTACCATTACTGGTTTTGCATATCCCCTCATTTGTGCGCCACAAAGGATCATTGCACATTTTTATATTTGCCAATGTGCAATCACCAACTTTACCAAAATTTGCTGTATTCTCTCTTAATATTAAACTGGCAGGACATGGATATGCACCGCTACCACTTAAATAATATTGGTTAATAGATTTTGTAATATTTGCTAACGCACCACGCGTTTCCTTCATGCTATCGCTTCTGATTTTATCTTTGTAAGAATGCATAAGCGGTGTAACAATAAGGCCTAGAATAACAAGACCTATGGCGAGCTCTATTAAGGAGATGCCGTTTTCTTGTTTTATTTTTAATCGTAATTTTTCTAACATAACACTCTAAACTTACAAAATAATTTACCCAACGTTTAAGTTTATCATAGATTTAGTTAAAATTTTATAAAAATCGTCTGCAAGTTACTTTATTATATAAGCTTCATATCAACAGCTTCTCGCCCTTTATCAACAAATTTTAAGGTAACCTTAACGCGTTGCCCTGCTTCTAACTCTGATATTTCAAGCTTATCAAGAAGGGTCTTATGAATAAAAATATCCTTCATACCATCATCAGGAATAATAAAGCCAAAGCCTTTTTCAGGTTTATACCATTTGACAATGCCGCCCATTGTTATCGTTCCTGTTTCTTCATCTATTTCTGGAATAGTGCTTGCCGCGCCTTTATCTAAAACTTCTGTAATTTCACGAACTTGACACCCCTTATCACCACTAAAGACTTTGCACATTAAGATTGCGCCCTCACCAATAGAGTGCAGCCCCGCTTGTTGTAGTGTGGTTATATGCAAAAATGCATCGAAATCGCCCTTATCGGGAACTAAGAAGCCGAAGCCTTTTGCGCCATTAAACCATTTCAGGTGCATTTTAACGATAGATAAATTTTCCTCGGGAGGGGATGATTGAGTGTTATCTTGCAGCATGGAATGCCTCTTACTGTAATTAGATGCCTAACCAGAACAGTTAGGCAAAGGGAGATATGGATTAAATCCATTTAGCTATAATGTACTATTTTTATGATAAAATCTAGTGAGTTTGTTAATATCTCCATACAATGTTATGCTTATTTGATAATATAATTACAATTCCAGCCATTAAGCAGCACAGATAGAGGCGCATGCATTGGTGAGTTTATGTTTAAAGATTTTTGAAAATACCGCGCGTGCGCAATGATTTGGATTATCAAATATATTTTTATTATAGTGTTTTTGAAATTCGATTATATCCTTTAATTCAGGAAATAATACGCGGTTAACTTTGCCGTCTATGCAACCGCTACGGCAAATATCAATAACGGGTTTAAGCTCTTGCTTCATATCAATATCATCGGCAAGCCCTTCCATTAGCTTGGCAAATTCTTTTGCGAAATTAGACATTACCCCTGTGCCATATTCAATATCAAAGAACTTGCCACCATGTTCACGTGCGCATTTATATGATTTTAGAAGTAACTCGTAGCTAGCAGCTAGATCATCACCAGAAAAGCCATAGCGCGATAGTAATTCATCCACGCCCGCGGCAAAATTATCATCAAATGCCAAGGCCGATGTAATTATGAAAGCACTTTGATGTTGGTGAATACCAACGCCGAACATACGCGCTTCGTATCTATGGCCTGTAACATTTCCTGCACCATCTTTAAGCGTTGCGACCTTCACATCAGGCCACATG
>JAMONE010000045.1 GCA_027066695.1 Micavibrio sp.
GCGATCTATCATTTCTGCGGCGAAGCCTTCAACTTCATCTTTATCGACCAAGTCATTCAAACGCCTATACAGGCTCATGCGCACGCCTAAATCCTCGACATAGCTTTCGGGGATAAGAACGCTCGCGCCGATATTAATTTGCGGCGACCATTGCTCTTCGGGCATATCGTCTATTGTTGTAATGCCTGCTCTGGCTGCGGCGACGGCTTCTTCGAGCATTTGCTGATACAGCTCAACCCCGACCTCACGGATATGCCCACTTTGCGCATCACCAAGCAAGTTCCCCGCGCCTCTGATATCCATATCATGTGAGGCAAGTTGAAAGCCAGAACCAAGAGTATCTAGCGTCTCCATAACCTCCAAACGCTTTTGCGCCTGCGGGTTTAGCTTAACATTCGGCTGATAAGTCAGATAAGCATAAGCACGCACTTTTGAACGCCCGATGCGCCCGCGAATTTGATAAAGCTGCGAGAGGCCAAACATATCGGCGCGATGCACTATCATTGTGTTTGCGCTGGCAATATCAATACCGCTCTCGATGATATTGGTAGCGAGCAACACATCGTATTGACGATCATAAAACGCACTCATGCGGTCTTCAAGCTCGGTTGGAGTCATTTGCCCGTGCGCTTCGATAAACTTAATCTCTGGTACTAATTCCTTAAGCATATCAGATACTTCCTTGATATCTTTAATGCGCGGAACAACGTAAAAGCTCTGCCCGCCGCGATAATGCTCTCGCAATAAAGCGTCACGGATAACTACCGTATCAACAGGCATAACGAATGTACGGATAGCCAAACGATCAACAGGAGGCGTTGTAATAAGGCTCATCTCCTTAACGCCCGTAAGCGACATTTGCAGCGTACGCGGAATTGGCGTGGCGGTAAGGGTTAGCACATGGATATTACTCTTTAGAGCTTTAAGCTTTTCCTTTTGCTTCACGCCGAATTTCTGCTCCTCATCGACAATTAGCAAGCCAAGATTATCGAATTTCATACTATCGGCAAATAAAGAGTGCGTGCCTATTACTATTTGCACCGAGCCATCGCGCAAGCCGTCTTTGGTGCGAGTAGCGTCTTTGGCTGTGACCATACGTGAGAGCTGCTCAATGCGCACACCAGTGCCAGCAAAACGTTGTTGGAAATTGGCGTAGTGCTGACGCGCTAATAAGGTTGTTGGCACAACGACGGCGACTTGAACGCCTGACATCGCCGCGACATATGCCGCGCGAAGTGCAACCTCGGTTTTACCAAAGCCGACATCACCACACACCAAATGATCCATTGGATAGCTGCCCGCTAACCCTTCCAACACGGAGTTAATGGAACGCTCCTGATCTTCGGTTTCAACATATGGGAAGCGCGATACGAACTCGTTATATAGCTCTTGGCTTATATGAAGGGCTTGCGCCTTTTTAAGTTGACGCGCGGCGGCAATGCCTAGCAGCTTATCGGCTATCTCCATAAGGTTTTTCTTGGCTTTAGCTTTGCGAGCTTGCCACCCTGCCCCGCCAAGCTTATCAAGGCGCGTCGTTCCCTCATCCGAGCCAAAGCGCGAAAGCACATCAAGATTAACCACAGGCACAAACAAGCGATCTCCGCCCGCATATTCGATCTTGAGGCAATCATGCAACGCGCCGCCCGCATTTAGCGTTTCAAGCGCGATAAATCGTCCGATGCCGTGATCTACATGAACTATCAAATCCCCTTCGGCGAGCGCAGAAACTTCCGTGAGGAAATTATCAGCTTTCCTGCTCTTTTTCGCTTTACGAGCGAGCCTGTCACCTAGGATATCTTGCTCGGTTATTAAAGTTAAATCAGGAGCGATGAAGCCATTTTCCAATGATAAAACAGATATTCCGATCTGATGAGGTTTTAGTTTTTTGATATCGCGGTAATCATTAATATCAACGATATCTTTGATATTTGCATTCTCCATCAATCCTTTAAGGCGCGTTCTTGAACCATTGCTATAGGCGGCAATTAAGGTTTTGCCACTACCGTCATTCCCGCACAGGCGGGAATCTAGCTGGTTAGCTGATACAGATTCCCGCCTGCGCGGGAATGACGAAAGATGGTCAATATACTTCCTAAGCTCTCCAAACACATCACCATCGGGCAAAGCTCTAACATCGGCAAAATCACGGCCTTTTCGTATAGCTTCAATATCTGGTTTTGCAGGATCACCAAAAGGTGAGAAAATTTGAGCATCACTAGTAAGAATATTCCACTCACCCTTGCCTATATAAAGGGTTTCAATAGGCAGTGGATGATATGTCGCGCCTGTTATTCCTGTCTTTTTATTTGCTGAATCTTCTAAAATCTTGCGAGAATCGTAGAAATCCTTAACCTGCGCCATGCGCTCGGTGTAAGCCTCCCTAACGTGAAAATCAAAGCTAATCTTGGCTTTGGGCGTGTAATCAAATACGCTTTCCATATGCTCGTAAAACAAGGGTAGCCAATGCTCTACCCCATTATAACGCCGCCCCTCACTTACGGCCTCATATAAAGGATCATCTTTTTGCACTACGCCAAATGCGGCGCGATATCCTGAGCGAAAGCGTGAAATGCTAGCTTCATCCATGAAAAATTCAGTTGCGGGGCGCAATGAAAACTCACTAATTTTACCTTGGGTGCGCTGAGTGATTGGATCAAATATTTTGATAGTTTCGATCTCATCACCAAAAAGATCAATGCGCACAGGGTTTTTATGGCCTGCGGCAAAAATATCAACTATTCCTCCGCGCACAGCAAAATCCCCCGCCTCGCGCACAGTGTCACTGCGAATATATCCATTTTGTGCCAAAAATAGATTCAGATGCTCGCTATCTATTTGCGCTCCTACCTTTGCAGTAAAGCTGGCTTCACGCAAAGTATCGCGCGGCATAACACGCTGAAGCGCGGCATTTACGCTGGTCAGTAAAATGCGCGGGGCGCGCTCACGCATATGTTCCCACGCCATAAGCTTTGTAAGAGCGCAAACGCGCGATGCAACAATATCACCATGCGGAGAAACCCGATCATAGGGCAGGCAATCCCAAGCAGGCAAGCTTATAACATTCACATCAGGCGCAAAAAACGCCAGCAATTCTTCAAGCACTGATATACGCGCATCATCAAGAGCAATATGCACAAGGATTCTATCTTCAGGCATGATAGAGCGCGCTTTTTCAGCTAAAATACGTGCGTCATGACCTTCTGGCACACCGTATATGATATCCAATTCCTGCTGCTTACCCATGCAATCATCCATGCTATGCAAAAGCTATCCCTCTTCTAATAAATTCTTTGTTTGCCTTCTATACGATTTTTATATATAGATTTCACTCTATATAACAAGGACAATATATAATGAATGCGGATAAAAAGATTTTAGACGAAGCCCAAACTGTTGCTAACAAGAAATTATTGAAAAGCGCAGTGCATGAAAACAAAGCAACATCAAAGCGTGGCCTGCAAGAGCGCATGTTCACAATGGCATTTAGTGGTTTTGTATATCCGCAAATTTGGGAAGATCCTGAGATTGATATTCAGGCAATGAAAATTGATGATACAACCAATATCATGACTATTTGCTCTGGCGGATGTAACATGATGAATTATCTGACAGAATCCCCTGCTAGCGTGACAGCTATAGACCTTAACCCTGCGCATGTTGCATTAGGCAGACTAAAAATTGCCGCGCT
>JAMONE010000046.1 GCA_027066695.1 Micavibrio sp.
ATTGCGCCAAAATTCCAAAACCAATTAAAGTTACGCGGCGTTGGAAAAACTCCATATTCTTCCTTCATCATAGTAAAGATAGGAAGGCGAGAATCCACCCACTCAACCACGGAATTATCAAATTTTTCACGAAATTTATCTGACATTTTTATAGTCCCCTACCCAATCTTAATTGTTGTATCATTGACAAACTCATAATCTGGCACAGCCAAATTCTTTGGCGCGGGGCCTTTGCGAATACGACCTGATGTATCATATTCAGAACCATGACAAGAGCAAAACCACCCGCCGTATTCACCGCGGTTTTCCATTGGCTTTTGCCCCTGCGGAATACACCCTAAATGCGTACAAACACCAACAGCAACAAGCCATTCTGGGCGTTTAACGCGATCTTCATCTGTTTGCTTATCGGTTAAAGATTTAACATCAACTGCTTTTGCCGCCGCGATTTCATCAGCGGTTCTATGGCGAATAAACACGGGCTTTCCGCGCCACATAACTGTTTTAGAGCCACCAACCGATATATCACTAATATCAACTTCTACAGTGGACAGAGCCAATGTATCTTGCGCAGGATTAAGCGAATTAATCAAAGGCCATGCGGCTAACGCCCCGCCAAAAACGCCGAATGTTGCAGTAAACACCTGCAAAAAACTACGGCGAGACTCGTTATTACTATCTTTTTCTTTTACATCGGTTGACATTTTTGCCCGAACCCTTTTTTAATTAAATCATGCAGATTACGCTTTTAGACATGTCTTTATAATATATCAATAGTATAGTTGCTAGCCCCTATCAAAAAAATTGTATTTTTATTCAATAAAGTTTAAGATTTATCATTATGAAAGTTGCTCTTTACCAGCCAGATATACCGCAAAACCTCGGCGCGATGATACGGCTATGTGGCTGCATTGGTGCGTCCCTTGACATTATAGAGCCGTGTGGATTTATCTTTGATGCGCGTAAAATCAGACAATCCGCTATGGATTACTATGATAAAATTGAGATCACCCGCCATAATAGCTGGGATGCATTCTATGATATGTATAACGGCAATAATCGTATTATACTAATGTCAACAAAAGCCGCCTCGCCCTATACACATTTTGAATTTCACGAAAATGATATATTGCTTGCAGGAAGAGAAAGCGCAGGCGTTCCTGATAATGTGCATGAAAGCGCAGATAATAGGGTATTTATACCAATGCAAGCTGGCTTTCGCTCTCTTAATATCGTGAATGCTACTTCTATGATATTGGGCGAAGCGATAAGACAGACAAATCTGTAATTTTTTCTTGCTTATTTTTATGTAGATAAGGTAAATTAGGGTCACTCAATAAATTATGCGGAGAATTGTTATGAGTAATAGCGACCATGAAACAGAAAAACAATGGATTGCTGCAAAGTTCAAAGAACGCGTTATGGAGACTACAGAAGATAAAGCTACTCAAGGTGACATCATAAAAAAATATAATGATCATATAGAGCGCGCAAAAATAATAGATAGACACCCTTGCTAATCTAAAGCCAGCTTAGACACTCATCACGATCAGGTGTGAAATCCTGAGCAATCCACTTATCTTCAAGACGTTTTAACTCTGCCCCCATTTCGGGGGAAGGTTTTATTCCGCGAACAATCAAATCCTCGCCATTCACTGGAAAATCAGGGATATCCCAATTCTGAACAATATCAAGAGCCTTTGACGCATAAGAGTTCATGACGCGGTCTTGGGTTAGCTCAATCATAAGAGCTTGCGCCGTGCTAACGCGCCCAAACCTATACACGCTCTCACGTACAGCGGCGTCGCAAGAAAGGTCAGGCAGGTTCAGCGCCCCTGAAATGGCCTTCATATCCGTCAAGAAAACCTTGGGGAACAAAATAAGCCCTTGCATAGCTTTTACATTATCTAAATCCATAGAGGCCATAACAAAAAGCCGCGAGGAAATAGCGCATAATTTGTAACGGGATTGAAATCCACAAAAATATTCAAAAAACTTCATTTTATCGTCAGAAAAATCAAAGTTTTTGAGTATATCATGCGCAAACATAACATTTAAAACCTCATATGGCTTATCAGAGGCAATAATCTTAAAGAATTCCTGCGTTATACGCTCTCTTGATAGACTAGAGATGTTATTTGCTGCTTTTTTACATGCAATCAGCCCCTCCTCATCGAATTTAGCGCCGCCATAAAGCGCGGAAAAACGGAAGAAGCGCAAGATACGTAAATAATCTTCATCGATTCGCTGTGAAGCCTTACCAACAAAGCGCACTACCCCCTTATCTAAATCCATAAGTCCACAATCAAGCGGATCATAAATATTGCCCATTAAATCCATCAAAAGCGTATTAATGGTAAAATCGCGTCTGCGGGCATCCTCCTGCCACGAATCAGTATAAGCCACAATTGCGTGCCTTCCGTCGGTTTGCATATCACGGCGCAATGTCGTTATTTCGTAAGAATACTCACCAAGAATCGCCGTTACAGTGCCGTGATCTATTCCTGTTGGAATGACGCGAATGCCTTTTGCACCCAAAATTTCACAAACAGCCTCAGGCGTAAGGGGAGTGGCAATATCAAAATCGGAAACATCCCTATCAAGCACAGTGTCGCGAACGCACCCGCCTACAAATAAGGCCTGCGGCTCGTTTTGCGCTATACCTCCTTGCAAAGCGTTAAATAGATCAACCGTTTCAGAGGCCAACATCCAATTTGTACGCACAATATGACGCTTTATTTTCAACATTTAATTCCTATTCTAAAAAACATAACCTATTATTGCGTATTCGAATCTTTTTAAAAAGGACTTTATTAGGCATGTTTGAAAAGTCACATGAACAGCTAGTTTCATCAAAAGAAGAAATTGCCAAGGTTATTATCGGGCAAGATGAAGTTATAGAACAAACACTTATTACCTTAATTTCAGGCGGGCATGTATTGCTGGTTGGTGTTCCAGGGTTGGCTAAGACCCTTCTTGTGGAAACGCTTTCCCAAGTATTGGGGCTTAAATCAAATCGCGTACAATGTACGCCTGATTTAATGCCAGCAGATATCCTTGGCTCTGAAGTTTTAGAGGAGGATGATGCGGGCAAGCGTCACTTCCGCTTTATCGAAGGCCCTGTATTCACTCAATTCTTTATGGCTGATGAAATAAATAGAGCCTCCCCGCGTACGCAGGCTGCGCTTTTACAAGCTATGCAAGAAAAAGAGGTTTCTATAGCTGGAAAAACCCGTAAGCTCCCTGCTCCGTTTCATGTGCTTGCAACGCAAAACCCGATTGAGCAAGAAGGCACATATCCCTTGCCCGAAGCACAGCTTGACCGCTTTTTAATGCAAATTAATGTCGGCTATCCCAATGAAGATGCTGAGCGCGAAATTATATTAAGCACCACCAATAATGATCGTCAAAAGCTCAAATCAGTTATGAAGACAAAAGACCTTATCGCTATTCAAAATCTTGTGCGCGATATGCCCGTGGGCGAAAACATTGTAGAGATGATATTAAAGCTTGTGCGTAGCTTAAGGCCTTCAATAGATGCAAGCGATATTGTAAATGAATATGTTACATGGGCGCCAGGGCCACGCGCATCACAAGGACTTATGCTTTGTGTTCGTGCGCGCGCATTGCTGCATGGGCGAACAGCTCCATTAGAAG
>JAMONE010000047.1 GCA_027066695.1 Micavibrio sp.
GCGAAAATGCTCTGCAAAAGGAGATTTTCGAGTCCGTTGGCCCAGGTACTATGCTATTACACGAAGCCGAGCAAGATAACTATATGAACGAAGTCGAAGTGCAAAAAGCTATTGGAGGGAAGTAGGTGAACTGGCATTTTTTGAATCCTAAATTCGGTGAACTAAAAAGATTGCACTACGCATTACTTACGATGTTTATAATAGGGTTGTTTGAAGGAATAAATGTATCCTACAACCTAATGTTTGGTAATGTACTCATTCTAATACTAGGCTTAATAATAACTCTATATCTACAAATATTATTCGATAGCAAAAGATTAAGAAATATAGGTCTTAATCCTTACTTTTCATTATTTGGTAGCATTATAAAAATATTAGTCTTTATTATTATCATCGGTCAATTTAGTTCAGCTTTCCTTGAAAATAAAGATCAACTAGATGGGTCTCCTACAAAATTTTTATCCAACCTTGAAACTTTAAGTTTTTTAAGTCCTATTTCAGATATGATTCCATTTATGGGTCTGTTATTTTTGGGGCTAGGATACACGCTGGTACTTATTTTCACACCACACCTAAAAGGGGTGCAGACTAAAGAACAAGATAAAAATCAAATTAATACAAACACCACTGAGCAATTCGAATTTAAAGGGAGGACATAAATAGATTGCTTTATACTGCCCCCAGTTTCCACGAGGGTCGCAATGACGACTAAAAGAAAGAAATATAATAATATATAAAAACTACAGAGATCGCAGAGATTTCAGTTCCGATATGTTAGCTCTGTTTTTCTCTGTCTAACTCTGTAGTTTAAAATAAAATAAAAAGAAAAGAAAAAAACAAATGACAAATGCAGATGAAATTATCAAAAAAAACCTCACATTGTCATCTCGAAAGCTTTAGCTGAGAGATCTTAAAGGAAAACAAGAGCTATGAATGATTATTTCATATATATTGTTACAAACTGGACAAATAAGGTAATGTATGTTGGTGTAACCAATAATTTAGAAAGACGCATAGCAGAGCATAAAGCAGGACAAATAAAGGGATTTACACAGAAATATAAAACAAACAAATTAGTCTATTATGAGCATTACAATGATATTGAATTAGCGATTTTAAGGGAAAAAGAAATAAAAAAATGGCGACGAGAAAAAAAGGATAAATTAGTGGAAACTCTTAACCCAAAATGGAACGATCTTTATGAGGCAAGCAGGTAAGATCTCTCCGCTTCGTGTTCGAGATGACATAAACAAAACCAGCCCATGGTGTCATTTCGAGCGATTGCATAGCAAGAGGAGAAATCTTAACCCGTTGCAATATTTAAGATCTCTCCGCTTCGCGTTCGAGATGACATAAACAAAACCAGCCCATGGTGTCATTTCGAGCGATTGCATAGCAAGAGGAGAAATCTTAGCCCGTTGCAATATTTAAGATCTCTCCGCTTCGTGTTCGAGATGACAGGGAGGGGGACGCGTTCGAGATGACAATGTAAAATATACTCGAGATGACAACACAAACAAAGGAAGAAAAACAAATGACAAACGCAAATGACATTATCAAACAAAGTGAAGAGATTCTGGTTAACACCTATAACTCGCAACCTGTGGTTATGGATCATGGGCAGGGCAGTTATGCTTATGACAGCGAGGGCAAAAAATACCTCGATTTTGCAGCGGGAATTGCGGTGGCTTCGCTTGGGCATGCTCATCCGAAAATGCTTGAGACTATCAATAAGCAAGCAGCGCGGATGATGACTTGTCAGGCATCCTATGCCACAGCGGAGAAACTAGAAGCCGCGCAAATCATCGTTGATAATAGCTGCTTTGATCTGGTTTATTTCGCCAATAGCGGGACTGAAGCCGTGGAAGCTGCGCTAAAATGTGCGCGTAAATGGGCGTATGAGAATAAGAGCAAGAGCGCAAACGAGATTATCACCTTCAAGAACGCATTTCATGGCCGCACATATGGCTCTGCTAGCATAACAGATAAACGCAGAACGCAGGCCTTTTTCGAGCCATATCTGGATGGCGTGCATTTCGCCGAATTTAACGATTCAGCGTCGGTTAACTCGCTAATTAATGATAATACGGCGGCTATAATTGTTGAGCCTGTGCAAGGCGAAGGCGGCTTAGAGCCTGCTAATGCGTTCTTTTTGGCTGAGCTAAGAAAGCTTTGTGACAAAAATAATATCTGCCTGATTTTCGATGAAATCCAAGCAGGCATGGGCAGGCTGGGAACGTTCTTTGCTTACCAAGCATTCAATATAGATGGAACAATAATCGAGCCTGATATAGCCTGCATTGCCAAGGGCATGGGCGGGGGATTTCCTGTTGGCGCGATGGTTGCGAAAAAACCATATGGCGCGGCAATTACCGTTGGAACACACGGCACAACATATGGCGGAAACCCGCTAGCTTGCGCCGTTGCTGCCACCGTTATGGGTGAGATTTTGTCGGATGGCTTTCTTGACCATGTAAATAAAGTATCATCATATCTTGTTGATGGCCTGCAAAAAATTCAGGCGGCTTCGGGTAAAATCACCGATATTCGCGGTAAAGGCCTTATGATTGGTATTGATACAATTTTTGATATCAAGGAACTGCTACGCGCCCTCCAAGATAACGGGCTTATGGCTACGCAGGCTGGCAAAGCCACGCTGCGCCTTACTCCACCGCTTAATGTAACCATGGAAGATGCGCAGCAAGCACTCATAACTATCAATAAAACACTTAACGAGATGAAATAAATAATGACTAACGATATAAGGCATTTCATAAATCTTCCCGATATTGGCGAGGACGCTCTAAAGGGCATTATAAAGCACGCACATGCGCTTAAGGCCGAGAAATTCAGCCCGCCGCAAATTATGGAGGGGCTGTCGCTGGCTATGGTGTTTGATAAGTTATCCACACGTACACGCGTTTCATTTGACGTTGCAATGAAGCAGCTTGGCGGGCATACAATCGTGATGTCAAAAGGCGAGATGCAGTTTGGCGGCGCGGAAAGCATTGAAAGCACGGCTAAAGTGCTATCTCGCTATGTTGATGCAATCATGGTGCGGATGAGTGATGATGACAAGCTTTTGGAGCTGGCTAAATACTCGGATGTGCCTGTGATTAATGGTATGACCAATAAATCCCACCCCTGCCAAATTATGGCGGACATCATGACTATTGAAGAAAAGCTGGAGAGCGTTCAAGGTAAGAAAATAGCATGGTTTGGCGATTATAATAATGTATGCCAATCATATATTGATGCTTCTGCTATATTTGAATTTGATTTCGTTATGGCTTTGCCTGAGGATTTAAATGCTAATGTGCCTAAAGGCGTAAGATTTACAAATGATGCGAAAGAAGCGGCAAAAGACGCGGATGTTCTTGTTACCGATACTTGGGTATCATTGGGGCAAGAGGGCAAGGATATCGAGAAATTCTGGCCGTATCAGGTAAACTCAGAGCTAATGGCTGTGGCTAATAAGGGCGCTATTTTCATGCATTGCCTGCCTATTCATGAATGGGAAGAAGTCAGCGAAGAAGTGGCGCGCTCTCCCGCTAGTGTAATATATGACGAAGCCGAAAACCGCCTACATGCGCAAAAAGCTATATTAGCTTGGTGTCTTGAGGGCGCGGGCGTGCAGCTAGCTAAACCTTTGGGGTTTTAACCATTTAACACTACCATCAATTTAGCGCCCAAGCTCTGCATCGAATTCACTTATTGCCTCTTTAACAAGTTTACGATCATTCCTATCACCAAACTCGTTACAATAAGTTTCTTGAAATGCAAGATCGTCATGAACATAACTAACTTGCTTACCGCTACTTAATGTAAAAAACGCTTGTAGCACTCCACCTCTTTCCCTGATGTCGTCAAAACTTTTAAACTTAGCCACTTTTAAACTCCTCAATTATTATAATATGTAATTATTACCCCGCGTACAATACATAACCTTAAGCCACATGTCAAAACTTTCATTTGTGGGTTTTTTAGAAAAAGCCATGGACAAAAGTAGAACATTTAGTATAGACTAGAATCATGAGCGATAAAATAGATGACATTGTTATTCCTATCCTTAGAAGTATCCAAGCGGATGTTTCAACTTTGAAATCAGATGTTTCGACCTTAAAGAATGATGTTTCGGTTTTGAAAGAATCTGTGCGGCGTATTGATTCCCGACTATCTACCTAACAAGCCGTACAGTAACGGATGGAGTTTTGTCATTGTGAGGAGCTTTAGCGACACGGTAATCCTAGTGGGTTTAGATTAGAAATAAGACAATAACGTCATTCCAGCGAAGACTCACTACTGTCCGGTAGGGATTTATGCATATGAAAGCTCCATTTGATTTTTATCCAACCCATTGTTTTGCCTTCGATTTTCGAAAACAAAAAATTTCACAGCCATAAAGCATTGATCTTGAACAAATTTAAAACTAGCACAGCCCCTTCAATTAACATAGGATCAGAGTCCGCCTCATTAATTAAGGGGCTGACTCATTTTTTTAGCTGAAATCAAAGATTTAATGCTATATAATTAAAGCCAGAGGCATGCTTCTATTAAGCTTAAATAAGTTTTCATAAATCAAAACGGAGTTATCAATAGTGAAAAAATCTATAATGATTATTGAAGATGATCGTACCCACCTAATGTTAATCAGCGACATAATAAAAAAATTAGATTTTAATGTTATATCTGCGGAAAGCGGTAAAGTATCATTGGAAAAACTCAAAGAATATGGCTCTAATATCGGACTTATTTTACTTGATTATGAAATGCCTGAAATGAATGGAATTGAAACAGTGCGCGCAATTCGCTCTTTAGAAAAAGATCAAGCATGGAGGCGCACCCCTGTAATAGCATTCACAGCAAATCGTGAGGATAGCTTACACGAACAATGCCTTGCCGCTGGTATGGATGATTGCTTATCAAAGGAAATATGGATGCCGAAATGGCACAGCTCGCTAGAAGCCATCATAGAAAAATGGCTATAGATATTGCCAAAAAAGGATATTCACCTAAACTTACAATAAAAATCGAGTAAAAATTAAATGCTTAAAATCTCCTGCTTCACATTTATCATTACGTTGTTTTTCTCATATAACAACTATGCCAAGGCCAATGATTACAATATCTCAAAGCGAGCAATTGCCAAATTTTTGGGCGTGCCCGAAGAATTTGTTTCTATCGAATGTCCGCAGCAAAGCTTTAAACTTAATGGAACGGGGCGCGATGCCACGCTATCTATATGCTTGAACAAAGCTGACAACCAAAAAAGATGTGAAATAGCCGTTGGGTATCTAAAAAAACCACCATACAGCAATCATATTAGCTTTGAAGCCAAGGTAGCGCACAACACAGATAAAATAAAAGAATGGATGATTGCCCTACAAATTCACGCATTCCCCGATAAAGGCGAGAGCTGGCGTTGCCCTGCATTATCCGCTGATATCACGGGGGGCAAATTACATATGTTTAATCGATGGGACGCAAGTAAAATATCGAAAACACACGGTTATCACTGCGCAGAAAAAGGCAGCTCAATCCAATCCAGAACAGTTATAGATAATTACTCTGTTGGTATTGGCAAATGGTTTTCACTAAATATGGATTTAAAACTATCGCATCTAAGTGATGGAAATATCGACATATCGCTCAATAATGATAAAAAAATAAACTTAAGCGGCGCAAACACATATAACGATGACAGGCCACCATTTCTAAAGCTTGGCATATACAAACCAAATGGATGGGACAAAAACCACATATTATCATGTATCAGCTATAGAAATGTGGACATCTCTGTGGAAAAGTACTAGACTTATCCACATGGGCATAATATCCAGCCTATTCTTTTAATATATAAAATTACATTCGACCTATGATAAAGCATTATTTGGCCATATTTTGTGCATTAGATATATGTGCGTTAGCTGTAACAACGGCAAATGCGCAAAGCATATCTATGGCTCAAAGAGAAAACGAACTTTCAGTTTTAACACGGAAAAACCCTGAATATGACGCATTAGGCAGCCGTTTTGCTGGTTTCATATTACATGCAAATTTAACCAGCTCTATTACGCATAAGGATAATTTATTCTCTACCAATGAAAATAAAACCAACGATATTTTATATAAGGTCTCCCCTAAATTAGAGCTTAGATCTGACTTTGCCAAACACGCAGCCTCTATTGCGCTGTCCGCAGAAAAAGGTATGTATGATGATAATGATAGCGAGAATTACACCAATTACTCTGCAAAAATCTCACTTAGAGCCGACATTTCAAACAGAGCCAGAGTGCCACTATCTATTGGCTATAGTAAATCTTACTCTCAAAGATCTGACCCTGACGATCAGGGCGAGCTTGAGCCGACGACAAGCAGCCGCCTATTTCTAAGTACTGGACTAGGATATCGCGGCGCGAATATTGATTTTTTAGTGGGCGCACGGCTTAATAAAATAAGCTTTGAAGATAACGCCACCGCCTCTGGCGCTGTTAATAACTCGGATAGAAATCGCGATGAAATAAACCTATCCGCTGATCTAGGTCTTTCAAAAAACAAAGTGATTGCGCCCTTTATCTACGCCAAATTAAATAACGTTAAATATCGCCAACAATTTGATGATAATGGCTTAGAACGCTCCTCTAAAAGCTTTGTCGGCGGCCTTGGCCTTAATCTTAATACCCATTCAAGCTTGCTAAGCTCAACAATTCGCATCGGGCATATTAACCGCGAATTTGATGAGATAAGCTTTGATGATGTAAGCGGATTAGTGGCCTCGGCAAATATTTCATGGCAACCTTCAACTTTGTTGGCACTAAACTTGCTTGGTAGTCGGAATATTTCGGAGACAACGCTAGATGATTTTTCTTCCAGCGTTGATAACTCAATTGCATTTAATGCTAATTATGAGCTAGCTCCGAATATATTTGTAAAGCCGCGGCTGTCATATTTGGTTAGAGACTTTCAAGGCGATACTGACAAAGACTTAAAACGCTTATCCAGTGAAATAAGTCTAATTTATAAATTTACAAGAAATCTCTGGGTTTCTGGCGAATATGAATATATAAGACAATCCGAAAGTGAAAATCACATTGATTTAGGCACTTTCAACAGTAACTCATTTAATCTTTCTACAAAATTACAGCTTTAGGGGCATCTCAATGTTTGGAAATAAAATTACTTTTAGCTTAGCCATGATCGTTATGCTTGCAGGCCTTAGCGGCTGCGTCACCACGAATATTGACAAAACAGACAACCTGCAACATGTGCAAAACGCAGAGTACAAGCTAGATACGGGTGATAGCGTGCGTTTAATAGTATTTGGACATGAAAAATTATCAGGAGAATTTGGCATCGGGTCAAGCGGAAAAGTCTCTTTCCCGTTAATTTTAGAAACACAAGTAAGCGGCCTAACCGTAAAAGAGCTTGAGGATTATATAACTAACGAATTATCTCCACAATATTTACTTGATCCAAAGGTCAGTATCGAGGTTTTATCATACAGAGACGTATATATTCTCGGCGAGGTTAGAACTCCAGGTAAATACCCTTACATACCAAATATGACAGTGCAAAAAGCTGTGGCTATTGCGGGGGGCTACACCTATAGAGCAAAAGAAAAAACGGCAGAAATAACACGCCAATCTCAAGGTGAAATTACTACTAAAATTATTGGAGCTAAATCGATGATTTTACCAGGCGATACACTTGTCATTAACCGCAAATGGTTTTAATAAGATCGGAAATTTAATTATGAATCAACAAATTACACAAGATTTTCAAACCATCAGCCTAGCTGATATATGGAACATTCTATTAAGGCGAAAGATAGTGGTTTTGCTTTCGCTATTATGCATTGTTGCGCTTGGCGTTGTTTATATAAAAACAACAGCAAAAACATATTATTCACAATCAACAATATTACTTGAAAATCAAAATCAAAATATTGAAATAAAAACCTTATTAAATAATCCTGCAATAGGCGCGGATTACATATCTTCGGAAAAGCAAATTTTATTATCTCATGAGTTAATTCGTAAAGCGTTAAATAAAATAGGAGCATTCGAAAAGCCAGAATTAATATGGCCTGCGCGTAAGTCTGCTAGTAAGGCAAATGTTTCTGAAAAAATAGATAAAGAAGAGCCAATAACCGCAGCAAAAGAAAATGCGATGATTAACTACGTCATCAATAATTTAAAAATTTCTCAAGTTGGGCTATCGAGGGCAATGGATATCGGCTTCACCTCAACAAATAAATCAACCGTTGCACCATTGATAAATAGCATGGTTGATATTTACATCAAAAATCAGGCTCAATCAGAGCGCAATGTGATTTCAAGCACAGAAGCTCTAATGAAGGAACGCGTTGAAAAACTTCAAAACGATGTTAAGCGCATGGACACTGCCATAGTCGAGTATAAAAGAAAATCGGGATTTATCGACAGTAACGGCATCGCGTTAATAGAAAGTGAAGTCGCGCAGCTAAGTAAAAAGCTTATTAATGTGCAAGGAACGCTTGCTATTGCTCAGGTTAAATGGGATGAAATTAGCTCTAGTCATGATATTGAAACCGCGCCCGACGTACTTAAATCCCCTCTAATTCAACGGCTTATTGATCGTCAGTCACTTAACAAAGATATGGTTGCACAATTAAGCAGAGAATACGGCGCTGATCACCCAGAGATGATATCGGCAAATAACCGCTTGGAAGAAATAACCAATAAAATCAATGATGAAGTTCAAAAAATTGCTACCTCATTAGAGCGTGAATATAAAATTGCAAAGACTAATTTTGAAAAAATCGCGATGCATCTTGAAATAGTGAAGAACAAATATAACGACTTAAAGTCTCAAAATATCAAATTATTAGAGCTGGAAAGAGATGCTGAAAATAGTAAAAATTTGCTTGAAACACTATCCCTAAGATGGAAAGAAATTCAAGTACAAGCAGATATGCAAATACAAACGTCATACGTCAAAATCCTCTCAAAAGCCAGCGAGCCTGATTCCCCTAAAAACCCTAAACCTAAATTAATAATGATTGCCTCTATAATAATGGGCCTTGGGATTGGCGCAGCATTGGCACTTATTCTTGATTATCTTCAAACTGGCATTTACAATGGCAAACAGCTGCGAAATGCTACGTCACTTACAAATATCGCATTAGTCCCGAAACTGGGTAACACTAACGAGAAGCAAATTAAGCGTTCAATATCGGAACTATCAAAGCGTGGCTTATCCGATTACACGGAGTCTGTACGCTCTTTAAGTGCATATTTACGCCGCCATATAGAGCGCAAGCCATCTCAAAAAGTCTTCAGTTTTACCTCTGTAGCTCGCGGTGACGGCAAATCTGCGCTTGTTGCCTCAATCGCGCATCAAATGTCTTTAGAGGGAAATAACGTTCTTGTCATTGATTGTGACCTAAGAAACCCTACCCTCAGCTCTGTCTTTGAATTAAAGAATAAGTTGGGCTTAAGTGACGTTCTTAGCAAGGCCGCTAAAATAGAGGATGTTATTTATAAGGAAAAAAATACCCATGTAAATTTAGTCGGTGTTGGAACTTTGCAAGATATCAATATCATAAAAACAGGCGCTAAATTGTGGAAAGAAATTTTGAAAAAGGCCTCGTCCGAGTACGATATAGTCCTGCTTAATGGCCCGCCTGCTCTGCATATTTCCGATATGACGTTATTAACCGAAAGCAGCCAAAATATCCTTTGTGTTCGTTGGAAAAAAACACCTCTACGCCAGATTATTTATGCGCAAAGCCTTCTATCACAAATGAATTTTTCTATACTCGGCACGGTTATAACATCGGTAAATCCAAAGAAAATAAAACAACTAAACAGAGCTTCTTTGTAATTGCGACATAAACCAACCCTTTATCATTGTGATTTAAATTCAACCTGCTCATGTTAAACACTCCATCTATTTGATAGATATGTTGTAATACTGGTGCGCTCTGCATTGGTAAGTAAACGCTCATATATGATAAGCTCATGCAAATCAAAGTTGGCATAATCCGATATTGTGGTTCTACGTAACGCTCCTACCGTAAAGCGTGTAAGTGTAGTTGCTCCGTCGCGAGTAAACGCTATGGGCGATAAACTTGTTAAAGTGCCGTTTTGGTATGCGTTTAATTCTGCGCCATCGTCAGAAAAAGTTAATAAATTTTTTGTTGAGCCATCAAAGAACGTCCCTCCTAACAACTCTATGTTTATAGAGCTGGCATCATCCCTGTTTAAAAATCTAAGCTGTGAATCAGTCGCATTTGATGCCACTGGATTATAAAATGGTGTAGCAGAAGTATGGTTACTTTCCGTTAACGGCTGACCACCGCCCTGTAACATATTACTGCCAACCATAAATATTGTGGTTGCACCTGCCGCATGTATGAATGGAGTGCTGTTACCCAGCCAATCATTAGTTCCATCAAAACTGACATTATCACCGTTCGTATATATTGGTTGATTAGCGCCTGTACTTTGCGTTATATGACGCAAATTTCCTGATTTATCATCCCATTGGGACACTGCGCCCGCGGCCTCTGTGATGGTTGATGCATCATATGCATCATACCAAGCGCCAAGGCCAGATATATTAAGAGGCGAAAAGCCAACATCTTTTGTTAAACCTAGTCCTAAACCTAGTCCTAATCTCATAATAAAACTCCTTAATTCTTGAATTTAAAAAAAATCAAACACAAAAAAACCCGCCAAATAGCGGGGCAGAAAAAACATAAAATTGTTGCGTTTGAGAGCTAATTAAAAACATATACAAACTGCAAAGTCAAGGAATTTTTTCCTAAATTAGTATCTCAGCAAGATTTTTTTGAGAATTAACCTAATATACAGCCTTAGCTTTTCCGCAAAAAACATTGTGTCCTTATATTTTTGAATAAGCTTTGAAAGCTCCTCATATATTCCTGATTTATGAGCGCACACGACCCCTTCCTCAAAGATACTATTGCAAAAAAGGTGCATTTCAGGGCTTACCAGCTTAAGATAATATGCTGTATTAACAAATATTTTCGCCCTTGTCGCCACAGCTTTTTGACCCGTATATAAATTATTATCATGAATTATCTGATTACCCAGCTTTGTACTTACATGAATTCCCCTAGACTTTGAGAGGCAGAAAAATTTAATATAATGATCGCTTATATAAATAGATTCCGCCGCGGGAAGCGGGAATATTGAGGCTATAAATTCACGGCGAAATGACAGGCCAGATGTTGCAGGAGCGCAATAATGCACAACCCCAGCCCTCATCGAGCTAACAACATCAATTACAGCTTCATTACTAGCGTCATGAGCATCCACATCTTTACTATCGCACTGATTCAATTCATGAAAAACCCATGGAATATCAGCATTATCTTGATATATTTTCTTTATCACTTCAATTTTATTGGTTGCAAATAAATCATCTGCATCCAATATGAATATAATATCCCCACTAGAGCGGGCAAAGCCGTGGCTAATCGCGCTGGCTTGCCCTTGATTTTCCTGAAAAATGCCAATTATTTTATCGCCATACCCCTCTATAACAGCTCTAGAATTATCTGTTGAGCCATCGTCAACCACTATAATTTCGTCAATAGGCTCGCTCTGCGCTAACAGGCTATCTATGGCCAAAGGCAAGAAGTTCGCATAGTTGTAATTAGGAATAATAACGGATGTTTTCATTTCTCTATTTTCCTTGAAACCGCCCATATACGCAAGATATTATAAAAATAATATATTATATCAATGCTATATCGTTTTCCTAAGCGGCGTGGCTCTTTTGCTAATCTATGTAGCCATTCAATATTTGCTTTTTGCACCCAAGCAGGCGCACGAACTTTTATGCCAGAGTAGAAATCAGCCCAGCCACCTGCACATATAATAAGCTTTGTGTATGGCTTTAACTGCTCAGATAATATTTCCTGACGCGGCATTCCCATGCAAATCATTACTATATCAGGCGCATAATCCTTGCATGCTTCTATATATTTTTGTTCATCATAAAAGCCATGTAATGTTAAAGCTATATTTGTAAAACCTTCAGCTTCCAGCTTGGCTTTGGCTGCTTTCAAAACTTCGTCAGATGCGCCGAATATTGCAATTTTCTTATCTTTATATTGATCGATGATTTTAGGAATAAGATCTGTGCCGTTCAGGTTTTTTGTCTCGCCAAGCTTTAAAAATTTAAACGCTAATTGCACGCCGATGCCATCACGCAGTAAATAATCACCTTTATTAATTATGTCGGCAAATTGTTTGTTCCTGATCGCCATATTAACGCCATGAGCGTTTAGAAAATATATTGATGTATTCTTATTATTCTCCAAAAAATCAGCAATTTCCCATTTCAAAGAGTCGTCTCTTGTCTTTTTTAGAATATTATAGCTAAATTTTATAACTGACATGTTGAACTTTCGGTTTCCTAGCATTATATATAGCATATGAAAAAATCATCTTACGCACTAATATCTCCTTGCAAAGACGAGGCAGGCTATATCGAAAAAACTCTTCAATCTATTTACGAGCAAACAATACAACCTGATTTATGGGTTATTGTTGATGATGGGTCAACAGATAATAGCGTTGAGATTATAAATAAATATGCGCAAAAAATGCCATATATAAAAATTATACATCGCCCTAAAAACACAAACCGCAATGTTGGCGCGGGGGTAATACATGCGTTTAATGATGGGCTTAAGTACGTAAATATTGATGATTTTGATTATATTTGTAAATTCGATGTTGATTTAATCATGCCTCCCAAATATTTTGAAGAGCTAATATCGCGCATGGAAGAAGACAAATATCTAGGTACTTGCAGCGGTAAAGCCTATTACATTCACCCTCAAAGCGGCGAGAAAAAGAGTGAGCTTTGCGGCGATGAAGCCTCAATTGGAGCGGTGAAATTTTATAAACGCGAATGTTTCAAGCAAATTGACGGTTTCCAAACTGATGTCGGTTGGGATGGCTATGACTGTCATAAAGCTCGCTGGCTGGGATGGCGAGCATTAAGCTGGGATCATCCAGACCTTAACTTCATACATCTGCGCCCAATGGGATCTAGCCAAAAAGGGATATTACGCGGAAGAGTCCGTCACGGCAAAGGCCAGTACCACTTAGGCGCACATCCATTGTTCTTTGTTATAAGCTCGGCCTATCGCAGTGTTCGTCAGCGGCCATATATCATCGGCACGTTCTACTCTATCTATGGATATATTAAGGCTTGGCTAAATAAAGATGACAAGCATTTCGGAGACAAAGACATAACAAAATTTATACGCCAATATCAAATGAGAGCGTTAGTCCACGGCAAATCAGAAGCTGCGGAATGGTCATTTCAAAAACGTTTAACGGAAATAAACAAATAACATGCCAAATATTTCTATTTTTCTAAATCAATGCTTACCACTTAGCGAGATATTTGTTTACCATCAAGCCTCGGCGTTAAAACGCTATAGCCCTCAATTTCTGGCGTGTAACAAACCCAAAAATTCAATAAAGCATGATATTTCTGAAACTATAATCAACCAGAACAATAATATTGCCGAGAAAATATCTGAAAAATTATTTAAAGCCACGGGCTATAATAAATTACTAGAAAATAAAATACGCGATAGCGACCTTGTGCATGCGCATTTCGGCCCTACAGGCTGGCTGGCTAGTCAATTAACGGTTAAAACTCACAAGCCATTAATTGTTACTTTGCATGGTTTTGATATTACAAAAAACAATATTACGCGGAAAAATGACGGGCGTTTGCAAGCTCTATACAGCAAAAAACGCAGTGTTTTAGCGCAGCGCACAGATAAGTTTCTTTGCGTTTCTAACTTTATGGTAGGCAAGGCCATTGAATTTGGTTTTCCTGAAGAAAAATGCCAGCTTCATTATATGGGCATTCCCTTATTTGAACACAAACAGCCAAAAGCCATGCCGATAAAGGGTGAGCCTATTCGCATATTATGTGTTGGCCGCCTTATTCCTGTAAAAGCTCATAGTAAATTAATAGAAGCAATCTCATATCTTGAGCGTGACGGGATGGATGTTCACCTTGATATTATCGGTGATGGAGAGCTACGCCATAGCTTAGAGGAGCAAGCGGCTAATAGCCTTAAAGACTATAAATTCCACGGCGCAGTGCCACATAATGAAGTGCTAAAATTAATGCGCAGCAGTCATCTTTATTGCCACACCAGCATGACACAAGATAATGGACAAACCGAATCCTTTGGTCTTGTCGTATCCGAAGCGCAGTGGGCAGGGCTTCCTGTAGTTGCGTTTTCAAGTGGCGGCGTGCCCGAGGCAATGAAACATGGTAAAACTGGCCTGCTGTGTAAAGAAGGTGATGTTATTGATTTATACCAAAACATCAAAAATATAATTACTGATAGCAACTTAATGCAAAGCATGTCTGAAGCTGCGCCAAAATTCATCAAAGAAAATTTTTGTAATATAATACAAACAGCAAAGCTGGAAGAAGTATACGATAGCGCTATAGTCGCATGAATTTATTTTAGTACAAGGCACAAGGAGCGTTGGCGTATTTTAATACGGTAGCGACGCCGTAATGATGTAATAAGATAAATTCAAAAGACTGTTATTTCATAAAACGCTTATAGCCCTTTAACAGGCCACGGAAATGAAAATAACCCCACTTACCCCAAAAGCTATGCTTACATCTTGGCATAATAAAGGTAATTGGATAAACCATAGCCCAAAAAAGAAATATTAACCTAATTTCATTATGAAGGCTTATGTTTCTATATTTCCTCTTACCATAACCATCAGCTCCATTAGCTAATAGCCCATACCCCAATCTTTCCGCGCGGCGTATTACCCAATCATCATTAATTGTCTCTTTTTTAATCAGATGATGAACAACAGATAAATGATCGAAATAACATTTACACCCTGCCTTAGATAGGCGATGCACCATATTTGTTTCATCACCCATTGGGTATATAGCGCCTGATGAAGGACCTACGTCTTCATTAAATTTTAAACCAGTCTTATCAAATGCACTTTTGCGAATAGACATGTTAGGCCCCCAAACCTCGCCTGAATCGCACTTTCCTGAAACATCCTCTTCACGTAGTGCATAAGTAGAGCCCATAGGAATCCATGTCTTTAATTTAGCGTCCATCTCCGCTTCCCAATTACCAATAATATTTCCTGTGAAAATATCAAATTCAGGATTTTCCTTTGCGCATTTCCATATTTGAGCCAACCAGTCTTCCTGAAAAGTTATATCATCATCGGTAAAAACTCGCAGTTCGGCCTTAAGGCTTGGTAAGCATGAATTAAGTGCCGCCGACTTACCCTGAATTGAACAATACGATAATATCAAAGGCAAATCGCCCTTATTATCCTCTATAACCTGTGAGGTTTTATCATTACTATTATTATCAATAATATATAATTTCCACTCTACATCAATTTTTTCAAGGTTTTTTGCAACGACCTTAAGCGATTCCAAAGTGTTAGCTATGCGCTTCTCACTATTATATGTTGCAATAATTACGTCTATTTGATGCACTTTATTCTCCTGCTTTTCCAAGAAACCCTGATTTCCAAGCTATTATTTCTTTCTTATAAAATATAAAACTTAACAAAGCAAATATTGCCACGCCAAACGTGACTTGAAACAACAAGTTATTAATTAATAAATTATCTGCAAATATTTTCTGGCTTAACGCAAGAATCGCCCCCATAGAATAACCTGGTATAGAATAATAAAATACAGGCTTTAGTTGCTGCCACCAGCTTAAACCTAATAATCCCTTGATAAGGTGAATACTTATCGGCGTAAGTATAAGTGAGCTAAAAATAAATGCAGAGCCAAACACCCAAAGCCCCATATACCCCATCACATACATAAGCAAAATCAAAAGAGCTGTAACGGCCAGCCCATGAATCAGCATTTTCCCTGGATATCCGTAAGCAGTAAAAAAAACATTCCCCAGCATTCTATAACATCCAATTAAGGCACTAATACAATATAATTGTATCAACGGCACAGATGCATACCATTTTTCTGCAAATATCGTTGTAACGATAAGAGGGGCAACAACTATCAGCCCTAAAAATATCGGCGTGACAGCAAAGGCTATGATAGAGGTCGATGATATAAATTCTTTAGCCATAAGCTCTTTTGATTTTTGCATACGGGAAAAATGCGGCAGCAAGTAATTCATCAATCCGCTGGATATTGCGCCTTTAAATAAATCAACAATGCGCCATGCAAAAGCTATATGGCCAGAAGCCGCCGTCCCTAGTGTTATTCCTGCAATTATAGGCATAGCTCTGACAGATAAGTCCCAGCTCAAGCGGTTTATGGCG
>JAMONE010000048.1 GCA_027066695.1 Micavibrio sp.
CGAGGCGGGAAGCGGCGCAGTTAAGATAACTCCTGCGCATGATTTCAACGATTTTGAAGTGGGTAAGCGTCATGATCTGCCAATGATGAATATCATGGATATTCACGGGAATTTGAATGATAATGTTCCGCAAGAATATCGCGGTATGGAACGGTTTAAGGCTCGCAAAGCCATATTAGCAGAGCTTGAAGCCATTGATTTACTGGTTAAAATCGAAGATATCCAGCATAGCGTCCCATATGGCGATAGATCAGGCACGATTGTTGAGCCATATCTGACAGAGCAATGGTATGTTGATGCCAAGACTCTGGCGCAGCCAGCGATTAAGGCTGTTGAAACTGGTGAGATGGAGTTTGTGCCGAAGCAGTGGGAGAATACATATTTCTCATGGATGCGTGATATCCAGCCATGGTGCATCTCGCGTCAGCTTTGGTGGGGGCATCAAATCCCTGCTTGGTATGATAAGGATGGCAATGTCTATGTCGCCGAAACCGAAGAAGAAGCGCAAGAGCAAGCGGGGCAGGGCGTATCTATAAAGCGTGATGAAGATGTGCTTGATACGTGGTTTTCATCTGCGCTATGGCCGTTTTCAACGCTTGGCTGGCCTGATAAAACGCCTGAACTAGATAAATATTATAAAACAGATGTATTGCTTACGGGCTTTGATATTATCTTCTTTTGGGTTGCGCGTATGATGATGATGGGTATTCATTTTATGGGCGAAGTGCCGTTTAAAACCGTTTATATGCACGCACTGGTTCGTGATTCCAAGGGCGCGAAAATGTCCAAATCCAAGGGCAATGTCATGGATCCGTTGGATTTAACGGATAAATACGGCGCGGACGCTCTGCGCTTTACTTTGATTGCTATGGCGGCGCAAGGGCGCGATATTAAGATGGCGGAGCAACGTCTTGAGGGCTATCGTAATTTTGCGACAAAACTATGGAACGCCGCGCGTTATTGTGAGATGAACAACGCGCTATCCCATGAGGGCTTTGACCCTGCGAGCGTTACATATGCGCCTAATAAGTGGGTTATTCATGAGCTTGTAAACGCCCAAAAAGAAATTGAAAAAGCAATTGATAGCTATCGTTTTAACGAGGCAGCAAACGCGGTTTATGGCTTTGTTTGGGGAACGTTTTGCGATTGGTATCTCGAGATTTCCAAGCCTGTATTGCAAGATGGTGGCGCGGCTGCGGACGAGGTGCGTCAAACTACTAGCTGGGTTTTAGAGCAAATATTAATCCTGCTTAATCCGTTTATGCCGTTTATCACAGAGGAGCTTTATGCTTCTATTGCCGAGCGTAAGCAGGGGGATCGCCTTATAACGGCATCTTGGGCGAGTTATGGCGATGAGTTGCTTAATGAGGCGGCTGCCAAGGAAATGCAATGGCTCAAGGCGGTTATATCCGAGATTAGATCAGTTCGCGCGGATATGCATGTTCCTGCGGGCGCGAAGATCAAATTGCTGATTAAGGGCGCAAATGAACAAACTATCGAGCGTATGAAGACATATGATGATGTGCTGCGCCGTATGGCTCGCCTTGAAGTTATCGAACATGTTAAAGACGCGCCGAAAGGCTCTATCCAAACGGTAGTCGATGAGGCTACTTTGATTTTGCCAATTGCCGATATTATTGATTTAGACGCAGAACGAGCGCGATTATCCAAGGCGATGGCTAAATTAGATGTAGATATCAAGAAAATTGATGCAAAGCTTGGCAATGACAAGTTTGTTCAAAATGCTCCCGAGGAAGTAATAGCTGAGCAAAAATCTCGTAAATCCGAGGCTCTGGCCAAGCGTGAGAAGCTGGATCATGCTTTAAAGCAATTGGAGGAAGTTGCATGACACTTAAAGTTGCGGTGTTCTATATTTTAAAAATCACACAATTGTGTTCATTGTGCTTTAAAGATGATTATTACCTTAAATAATGTAACATGCATATGTGACATTACAAATCTATGGGTAATCTAAATTATGGACGAACAAACCAAGCTTATTTCTATTGGAAAAACAAATCTTATATTATCGTTGCTTGCTGGCATATTGTTGTCCTTCCCTTTGGTTGTTATTATTTATTATGCTGTTAATGGGCTTAATGAACAAATTGAATTTACGCAACTAGAGGTTGATGGCGTTAAATACCATGATGCTCTTAAAAATGTTATGGTTGAGGCGCAAAAGCTTCGTGGTATTCAATATGCATATCGTGTCGGCGGCGTTGTAACTATTGAAAGTGTTATGGTTCAGCTTGATGTTCTTAAGCGTAAGCTTGGTGCTATGTCGGTTATCAATGATTATATAGGTGAAAAATTAAAAGTTTATGATAACTGGGTTTTATTAGATGAACGCTTCTCTCTTATTTTTGATAGAGAGCTAAAAGGACATTCATCAAATAATGAGTTTGAAATTTATTCTGAATTAATAGCTGCTCTTAGTGATATAATGTATGACGTTGGCGATTATTCTAACCTTGCTACAGATCCAGAGCTAGACACACATTATCTCATGAGTATTTTAGTTAATGTCGTTCCAACGGCTTTGGAAGAGATCGGCTCTATTCGTGGAATTGTATCAGGCCAGTTATATATAGAATCCTCTCCGTTTAAGTGGGATAACGATGTTCGCGTTGGATTGGCAAATTTATTTTCTCGCCTTAAAATGAATGGAGAAACCTTTATCTATTTTTTAAAGAGGACATCAATGATAAATAACGATGTTCATGATAAATTAGTAGAACATGAGTACAAAGTAGTTGAAAAAACAGATGTTTTTTTATCATCATTTGAAAAATTGCTCCTCAGCAATAACCATGGTAATGGTGATTACACATCGCCTGAATCTTTCTTTCAATTAGGCACAGCTGCGTCAAATGTTTATGTGTCTTTATATGATAAAGCATCAATTTTATTAGTTGAATTATTGAATGAGCGCATTTCAGAATTTCAAAAAATCAAAAGCTTAATCATTATTTTTTCGGTAGTGGCCTTTGGCGGTGTAGTGTCAATTTTTGCGTTTATTTATAAAAATGCATCCAAAGTTAATCAAGCTGAAGTAATTACCTTGGTTAGAGCTTCTGAGCTTATTCAAAGGCAGGTTAAAGACACGGAATTTCAAGATCGGCTTACCAAAGATGTTGAGGAAAAGGATCGGCTTAACAAACAAATGCAGGAATATACGGATTCGTTGGAGGAAGCGCGTTTTCAGCAACAAGACATAAATAAAAAGCTAGAGGCGGAAAAAATTAGAATTAAAGCTATTATGGATAATATTCTTGATGGTATAATTGTTATTGATAAGCATGGAATTATACAAAGTGTAAACCCTTATGCTGAAAAAATATTGGGTTATAACGCAGGTGAAATGGTCGGCGAAAATGTTACAATAATTATACCTACTTCTTTTAGGGAGGCGCATAAAAAGGGTTTGCGAGAATACTTAAGTACTGGCAAAGAATGTATTTTAGGAAAAAATGTTGAGGTTATGGGCTTAAGAAAATGTGGCGAAGAGTTTCCTTTAAGTTTAAGTGTCACGGGAATTGGCATTGATGGACAATCTGTCTTTATTGGTCTTTTGCGTGATATAACAGAGCAAAAAGAAAGGGAAGACCAG
>JAMONE010000049.1 GCA_027066695.1 Micavibrio sp.
CTTCTGTGATGGGGTATAGGCGTTTGTTCATGATAATTCTCCTTGGAAAGTAGAATAACATGAATTTTAATAATTAGCTAACAGTGTCTAGCGGGATGTTTACCCGTAAGTTTTGGGATAATTATCTTGCTGAGTACAATAATGTCGCTGTTCTCAATAAAGGTTTTAGTAAATTTATTATTAATAAAGGCTCTAGTTGGTTTGATCACATTAATTCGTCTAATTACATTTCTAATCTTGGTAAGGTGCAAATGGAAGATGTTGATCATGCAAGTATGATTGAGGCATCTTACGAAACAGATGATGGCGGGATAGTTAGAAAGAGTCTGATGTTTGCCTTCTTTTATAACAACGGTCACGATGATCGGTTTTACATTATTGATTGCTCTTCCGATGCTAGTGCTTACAAAAAATGGCATCCTGTATTTCTGAAGATTATAAAATCTGTGGTTTATAAAGCTAAAGATAATCCTATGCTTAATAAGAAATGAAGTTAAAATTAAGCAGGGAAAACGAGCATTACAGAAAATGAATGTTTGCTTTTTGCTAATTAAAATAGCACAATATATGCGGAGTTAACTTATTGGGACAGCTTAATTATGCATTCTTTACTAAAATCATTTCTTGTCGGGGCAGTATTTTGCTCTATTGCTTTTTCACCTTCCATGTCTAAGGCTGAAACATTCTTTGTCGAAGATCAGGATAACCGCTTTACCGTGTCATTCCCTGATCTATGGAAGAAGGTTGGAAATCAAAAGCCTGATGATAAATTAACTGTAGTTGGGCAGGGCGAGAATAACTTTGCTATATGCCGCGTTCGTGTGCGTGAGGATCGTCGCTTTGTGATATTCCCTAGCAAATTTGATGATGCAATACAAAGAACATCATTTAGCCGTGAGTTTTGGAATAATTACCTTGGTGAATATAATGATGTTGATGTGACTTACTTTAAAGATGAAGTCGGACTTGGCTTTGGTTACGCGAGTATGGTTGAGGCGTCATATGAAACGGCAGAGGGCGCAATTGTTAAGAAGCGCGGTCTTATGCTAGCGTCTCTTTATCATGATCAGCTCTATGTTATTGATTGCTCTTCCGAGGCAAGCGTATATGGTAAGTGGAAGCCTGCTTTTATGGGAATCACAAAATCTATTGACTTTGATAAGGTCATAAATGAGCATAAAAATGGGCATTATAGAGACTTTATGGATGATCCTGAGGTTGAAGTTCGTGGGCCAAAAGTTTTTGATACTCACAAATTCTAATATTTTTTAATTATTAATAACCCTAACATTTATTAATTGTTAGTCAGTTATCTGTGGAGTGGCAGTGCAAATATATTTGCCTATTGCAGAAATGAGCATACCAGTAGAAACTATTTTCCTACTGGGAGGGTTCGTTGGCTTTATTTCCGGTGTATTTGGTGTTGGGGGAGGGTTTTTAACTACTCCATTATTAATATTTATGGGAATACCTTCCGCCGTAGCTGTTGGAACACAAGGTAGCCAGCTTATTGCTTCGGGCGTTAGTGGGGTTATGGGGTATTGGCGACGCGGTCATGTCGATTTCATGATCGGAACTGTAATGCTGGTTGGCGGTATCTTTGGCTCTATTATCGGTATAATCTTTTTCCAATTCATCAAATATATAGGGCAGATGGATCTTATAATTTCGCTGCTTTATATTGTTTTGCTTGGCTCTATCGGTGTAATGATGCTTTTTGAAGGCGTTTTCACCATGTTTCGCAAGAAAACCATGCGATCTGAGTTTAATAGGCTTAAATCTCCGTCATTAATATCAAGATTGCCGTATAAAATGCGTTTTCCGCGCTCCAAACTATATATAAGTGTGCTTGTTCCTGGTGGAATAGGCTTTGTCAGTGGGTTTTTAGTTTCAACAATGGGTGTTGGCGGTGGGTTCTTGCTTGTACCTGCTATGATTTATATACTGGGGATGCCGCCTCTGCTGGTTGCTGGTACATCATTATTTCAAATCATATTTACCAGCGCCTTTGCCACAATCATGCATGCAACGGTAAGTAACAGCGTTGATATATTATTGGCGGTGTTTTTAATTTCTGGCGGCGTTATTGGTGCGCAAGTAGGGGTGCTGGCCTCTAAAAAAGTTACAGGCGCTCGCGCTCGTGTTATTTTGGCTCTTCTTGTGCTTGGTGTTTGCTCTCAATTAGCTATTCAGTTGTTTTTGCACCCCTCTGATCTGTTCGTGATGGTGATAAAATGAATATATTCAAAGTGTTAGTAGCATGCCTTATTATCTTTGTTCCGTTTAATGCATCGGCAAAAACGGATAGTTTCGCTGTTAGTATTGCCAGTGATCATATTGATGTTACGGTTGGCTTTAATGGCTCGTCAATTGAATTATTCGGTGATCGCAGGGATAAGAATGCCGTTGTTGCAATTGTTGTTGAAGGGCCAAAGAAGAATGTGACCATATGGCAAAAAGCAAGAGTTATGGGCACTTGGGTTAATCGTCATTACGCTAAGTTTAAGAGGATGCCAACATATTATAATTATGCCATAAGTGAGGAAAATATTGATAAAAGCTTGTTAAAGGCCATGATGGAAAATGCCATAGGCCATGATGCTCTTTTTGATCGGGTTAACAGCTCTAAAAATAAAAAACGCGCGGATATAAAGATATTTCAGGATGCTTTATTAAAGAAAAACTACGATTTAGGTGTGTTTTTTGAAAAGCCGGTAGAGATTAAATTTATAAATAACAATTTTTTCCGCGCTAGCTTTGATGTTCCGCCTTCCGCGCCGACAGGGGAGTATAAAATTCACAGCTTTTTGATAAAAAATGGTAAAGTGATAGAGCATATTACTGATGGCTTAAAAGTAGAGCAGGTTGGCTTAAATGCTTTTATATATAAGTCAGCGCAAAATTATGGTTTTATATATGCGTTAGTGTGTATTTTTATAGCTCTGTTTTCAGGTTGGCTAGTTAGCTCCCTTAGGGTTAAGCCATAAATATAAGTGTGGAGGATTATTTAATGAGTGATGAAGCTGTAAATAAAAAACGTAAGGGCGTTTTTCTTATTGCCGTTGATGAAAGTGAAGAGTTCCTTTCTGCTGTTAATTGCGCCATTAAGTTCGCAAAAGCTGAAAACGGCTATGTGGCGTTGCTTAATGTTATAGAGCCGATGCATTTGCAAAATTGGAAAAATGTAGAAGATCGCGTACGCAAGGAAATGCGGATGCAGGCCGAGCAAGTAATTTGGGATGCTGCGGGCTGCATTATTGATAAAACGGGCAAAATACCAATGGTTTGTATAGAGGAGGGAGATAAGAGTGATCTTATCCTTAAGACCATCAATGAAAACGAGAATATCGTTGCGCTGGTTTTGGCCTCGTCAAATACTTCGTCAAATCCTGGGCCGCTTGTGAGCTATTTTTCAGGCAAGGGGTTATCGCGCTTGCCTGTCCCACTAATGATTGTTCCAGGGCATTTGAGTCATTGCTGCGGATGATAATTACATAAAAATCGAGAGTCATCATATATGTTTATCCAAACTGAAGAAACACCAAACCCCGCAACGATTAAATTTATTCCGGGTGTAAAAATTTTAGAAGCAGGATCGCTTGATTTCGCCTCGGCCAAGGCGGCAAAAAACGCACCTTTGGCTCTTCGTTTATTTGGTATTACTGGCGTTAATCGAGTGTTTTTAAGCACTGAGTTCGTGTCTATAAGCAAGGCTGACGACACTGATTGGAACATGTTAAAGCCGCTGGTCTTAGTTGCATTGATGGAGCATTTATCAATAGAGCAACCAATTATTGACGCAAATTACTATGATAATGATGAGCAAGCAGGCGACGATGATGAAATCACGGCGCAGATAAAAGAGCTATTGGAGGAGCGTGTACGCCCAATGGTTGCTATGGATGGCGGTGATATTATTTTTGATCGCTTTGAAAATGGTGTGGTTTATGTGCAAATGCAAGGAGCTTGCTCTGGCTGCCCTAGCTCGACAGCTACTTTAAAAATCGGAATAGAAAGAATGTTGCAGCATTATATCCCCGAGGTTAAAGAAGTTCGTGCGTTATGATAATTCTTTCAATTGATAGCACCATGAGCGGCTGCGGCGTTTGCTTGTATGATGATAATAAAAAACAGGTGCTCGCCAGCAAAACCCTCGAGATATCAAGAGGGCAGGCCGAGCATTTAATGCCGATGATTGATGATATTGTCGAAAGTTATAATTGCATTGACCTAATCGCTGTAACTAAAGGCCCAGGCGCATTTACAGGTATGCGAATAGGCCTTGCCACGGCCAAAGCACTAGGGCTTGCGCTAGGTATTCCTGTTTGTGGAGTCTCTACTTTTCAGGCTATATTTCAGACATATATGTCTTTAGAAGAGGCTCAAAACCATGCTTTTTATGGCGTGTTACTGGAAACAAAGCGTCAGGATTATTATTTTCAATTATTTGATAAAAATGGTGTTTATGCAGATTCTCTATGTGCAACTGCGCAAGAGGTTTCTTCTATTATCGATAACAGGGAATGCATTATTTTGGGTGATGCTGCCAGCAGGTTTAGGGCTGAGTCCAGTGATTTTGAGCATTTGTCATTTTATGACATATTACAGCCCTCACCAGCAATTATTGCGCAAATAGCTGGACAAGAATATAGCAATGGTGAGTTTGATTGCTCCCCTATTTATTTAAGATTACCTGAAATAGGAAAACCAAAGAATATACCAAGAAAATTACAAGTAAAATAGCTTGAGGTTACTTTGTAAGTATGTTTTTATAGTTGGAGTTTATGTAACTAACTAGAAAAGAGAAGTAATAATGAGTGATCAAATCAGCCGCGAAGATTTACTTATGCTAACAACAGATGTTGTGTCGTCATATGTCTCGAATAATAACGTTCTTTCTGATGATATTCCAAAGATAATTGATCAGGTTTTTAGGGCTTTATCTAATGCTGGTGATGAAAATATGACTATGGGAGAGCGGCCACAGCCTGCCGTTCCTATTAATCGCTCCATTACTGATGATTACTTGATTTGCCTTGAAGACGGCAAGCAGCTTAAAATGCTTAAGCGTCATTTGAAAACAGCTTACGGAATGAGCCCCGAAGAATATCGCGAGCGTTGGGGCTTGCCTGCGGATTATCCAATGGTCGCGCCAAGCTACGCCGCGCGCCGCTCAAAACTCGCCAAAGATATAGGGCTTGGTACTAGGTAGAGCCTTTATTACTTATCAGGCATTTCATAGTATAGATCAGATCTGTATTCATCATCCGTATATATCTTGTTCCAGAAGATGCTTTTAGTTTTTGCATCCCATGAGAAGGGGGTTTCCGTGAAAGGATCGTAATATTTACTGGCTGAGTTTGCTAAAAACTCTTTCATATCTTGCGCAGCTATATTTTGCGATTTAGCCTCCATCCATAAAATTAGCGAGCGGTGGTGCGCCGTCATGTTATGAGCATTTATATATATTTCACTGCCCCTTATGAAATCACCAATTATTATTTCGCCAATAATATTATAGGACAAGTGATAGGGGGGATCCATAAATTTAGGTTTGTGCTTTTTCTTTAAAATAGGGATTTGTTTTCCTATTTCCGCAGGTGGAAGTTTTGATATAGCGATACTATCTCTAGCCAGATTTATAAATCTGTTGCGCAAATCATTGGGTTTTATGATTAATAGGTAATGCGATATGTTTTCAAGATTCATAAGGCGAAATCCCTTATATTCAGCTCTCCATGTATCTTCTACATTCCAAATGCCGTGCAAGTAGTCCTTATCCAAAAGTGCCGTTATTTCATCTTTGTATTTTGTTATCAAGGTTGGATTAGCCTCAAATATTAAGGGTAGAGCCGCCAAGTTTATGCCGTAAATAACCATCCAAATTGCTTGAGCAACTATAGTGCCTTTACTACCAATCATGCTTTGGGCAAATTTGGTATCTTTTAGCCACCATTTTATTGCTTCCTCACCATTGCCGCTACGCGCCATTTCTATCCAGTTGGGAGCTAAAAGTTTTTTTATGGATATTATATTTTGTCCGTAATATTTTCCCCAATTATCACCTATTTCGTGGTTGCCATAGCTGTACAGGCTAATATAACGGTCTATGATAAGTTTGTTATCATCAAAAAGTTGTTTTATAGTCTCTGGCGAATCACAATTTCTCTCATTTGCAATATCATAGCCATGTTGGCTGTAGCATAAATTATCTGGCTCACCGATAAATTCAATATGTTTTTCAAGCTTAATTTTACCATTAACTATTTTAAGTCCATAGGCATAGATATCGGCTTCATCTGCTGGAGCATTAAGCCCAGTAAGTGCAACGTGGACATTATTCTCTGCATTAAATGGATCATCATAAAAGAATGCTTCAACTTGCGGATCTAACGGCTTGTCTTGAAAGTTATATATAACCCAAGCCGATATGTAGAATGGTAAAAATATGATCGCAAGCGATATCAATAAAATCGGCGTTTTAAGTGTCAGCCTTATTAATGAAAAGCTTTTAGGCTCTGAATAAACAACATGGGTTTTGGATATCATATCATGCAAAGCCCTGCGGCAGCTTGGTAGTGCCATGGGCAGGTAGTATATTATATAAGTTAAGAGCAATAACGGCAGGGGCAGCATGATAACTTCAATCGGAGAGATCATGTTTGCACTAAATATTAAGTCATCACATTCGCCATTTTCAATAGCACAAAATATGTGATCACTGAATAGCATTTCTTCTCGTCGAAAAAACAGATTAAATGCAACATAGAGCGCGTATATTATAATTGGGAAATCGTTGATAAACCCGCGCCACATTTTTTGCTTTATTGTTGCGGGCTGATTATTGTCATCAATTAACATTAAATGGACAAATCTTTTTCTTAACAACATATATCCGATAATATAAGCAGCCATCATTGCCCATAGGCTATATGCCAAAATTTCTTTATCGTTAGATAAAAAATCCAGCGCAATAAAAAACAATATTACAGGCACAAATATGCTTATTACATGTTTATTAACCCTATCCCAAAATCCAGCATGTTTCATTTCTATTTTACTCATTTATTAAGCTCTCCCCCGCGGGATTTTGCTGCGCTTAGAGCTTCGTTCAAGATATCTTGAAAACGCCCATCCATTAGCACATTCAGCGCGGCCTCGGTTGTTCCTTTGGGGCTGGTTACATTCTTGCGCAAAGTTGCTGCGCTTGTATTTGGCTCTTGCTCTGCTAATGCTGCGCTACCGATTACTGTTTGACGCGCAAGGGTTATGGACATTTCCTTGCTTAGGCCGAGCTTTTCACCTGCGTTTGCAAGTGCCTCGATAAGGTAGAAAATATATGCAGGGCCACTGCCTGATAGCGCAGTAACCGCGTCCATAAGGCTTTCATCCTCCACCCAAAGATTTTTTCCCGTGGCATCAAGTAAATTTTGCGCAATATTCTTTTGCTTGTCATTGACATGTGAGTTAGCAACGCAAACAGATATTCCTTTACCAATCGAAGCAGGAGTATTTGGCATCGTTCTGATAATAGCTTTATCCGAGCCGAATATATTTTCCAGTGTTGCAAGGCTTTGCCCCGCAGCAATAGATAGTAATACCGTGTTATCACTAAGGTTTTTAGCTATCTCGGCAGATGCATCTTTTAATATTTGCGGCTTTATTGCAAGGATTAGAATGTCAGAGGTGATTTCCTCCCCGCCATATTTAGCAGCATAGCTAATGCGGCTATCATTCATTAATTCGCTAGATAAAGGCGAGGGGTCGATAATATCTATGCTCTCGACAAGGTCATTATCAAGCCATGAACGCATCATCGCACCGCCCATTTTCCCGCATCCTATAAGTGTTATGCTATAGCGCATATCAGGATTCTCCAGCAGTTTCCATCATGGCAAGCGAGAGCATTTGCGTGTCTATTTCACTATCATTTGCCAACATATGAAATACAGATTGATAGCGTTCACACTGAATTAGAGATATATCGACTAAATCCTCGATATAGCTATAGCCCTTTTTTTGGTCATGCCCATGTATAAGGCATGTCTGGCGAAAGCGCGGAAGCATAGTATTTTTGCTGATCTCAAAATGCCCCATCCACAGCGATTCGTTTATATCCATAAGCGCATTTGCGGCAGAGGCCATATTTTCGGGCTTAATCTTAACATCATATTGGCAGCGCAGTTGTAGGGAGTTTATATGTTCTTGCCAGACAAAGGATAGGCGGTATTTGCAAGACTTTCCAGCGATTTCAACGATAAGATTTTCGTTATCCATACGGCTATATACCCAATTATAATCACTTAAAACATCTTCGACGCTGTCTAGTGGATTAGGGTTTTCGCTGTCATAGCACTCGACCTGATTAGTCATTTGCGATCCTTATTCGTATCTTTTTATATCTTTGAGATTTGGACTCCTAGCATGAGAATGTTGCCGCGACAAGATGATTCACCAGTAATAAAAATATAAATGTGTATGAGTTAAATATAGGGTTTAAATTTGCTGATTATCAGGGTAATAAAGTATATGGATTTCGATATTTTTCAAATTGACCCTGTTGCTTTTGCGATTGGGCCGCTTGTAATTCGCTGGTACGCGCTTGCGTATCTGGCTGGTTTTATATTGGGTTGGCGATATTGCCTTAAGCTAGCGGCGCGCGCACCTGATATGCGCCCTAATGCTACGGATATTGATGATTTCCTTACATGGGCGGTTATTGGCGTTATCCTTGGTGGGCGCATTGGTTATGTCTTGTTTTATCAGCTTGATTATTACATAGACGAGCCTATTGAGGCTCTAAAAATATGGCGCGGAGGGATGTCATTTCACGGCGGAGTTCTGGGCGTTATGCTGGCTATGATTGGGTTTTCTATAAAAAACAAAATCCCGCTACTGCGCCTGTCTGATATTATATGCGCCGCCGCGCCGATAGGCTTATTTTTCGGGCGCATAGCTAATTTCATTAATGCAGAATTATATGGAAGGGCTAGTAATTTGCCGTGGGCGGTTAAGTTTCCTAACGTCAATGAACCGCGTCACCCTAGCCAAATCTACGAAGCTTTGCTAGAAGGTTTGGTATTGTTTATCATCCTTTATGTGCTTATCAGGCGGCCAAACATAAGTGCGGGCGTTGTGTCTGGCGCATTTTTGATAGGCTATGGAATATTCCGCGCTATGATAGAATTTGTGCGAGAGCCTGACGCGCAAATAGGACTTATCGGCGGGTTTATCTCTATGGGTCAGATATTGTGCTTGCCGATGATATTTGGCGGTTTGGTAATTATATTTATTGTGACACGAAGCAAATGCAACAAAATAACCTAGAGCAATTGATATTAAGCAGTAGCCCAATGACCCTTGGTGAGTTTACTACTCTTGCGCTAATCCATCCCGAATATGGCTATTATATCAATCGTGACCCGCTTGGCGTTGCTGGAGATTTTACAACCGCGCCTGAAATCTCACAAATGTTTGGCGAGCTTATCGGCGCGTGGATCGTTGATATTTGGATGCAAATGGGCAAGCCTGCTTCGTTTAACTTGATTGAGGCAGGGGCAGGGCGCGGCACGCTTATGGCGGATATTATGCGGGTCTGTAAGGGTGTTCATGGCTTTAATGATGCTGCGCAAATCCATTTTATTGAGGCTAGTCGTTTATTAAAGGACAAGCAACACGCCGCACTTAAGGGTCATAATGTAATATGGCATGATGCTATTGCTGATATATCGGTGGATAATCCGTGTATAATCTTGGGGAACGAATTTCTCGACGCTCTACCGATTGAACAATTACGCCGCAGCGCATCAGGTTGGCAAAAGCGGGTCATTACTGTGGATAATGATAAGCTTGTATTTGATTGGGCTATAGCCGAAAATGAGCTTGTTAAACTCCTGCCGTCAAAAACCGTATCCAACGAAATATACGAAGTTGCACCAGCGCGAAAAGGCTTCATTAATGAGTGCGAAGTCTTACTAAAAGCTAATGGCGGAGTTGCGCTTTTTGTTGATTATGGCTATGATAGATCTCATTATGGTGATACTCTGCAAGCTGTTAAGGCGCATGAATTTGTTGATGTTTTAGAAGATGTTGGTAATTGTGATGTAACATCCCATGTTGATTTCGACGCGCTATCGCGCCATTCAAACGTTAGTGTAACGCGCATTGCCACGCAGGGTTCATTTCTTAAATCACTGGGAATCAATCATCGCGCTAAAGCTATTAATGCAAGTAATGCTGATTTGAACCGCCTTGTCGGGGCAGATCAGATGGGCGAGTTGTTCAAGGTTATATGCTTTTATCATGGTGATAATTTAACGCCTGCGGGGTTTTAATGGCACTTAAATATTACACAGAAAAATCATTTTCAGGCGATATATTCCACGGCTTTTTCACGCGTATTGGCGGGGTTAGCTTGCCGCCATATGCGGGGTTAAATTGCGGCATAGGCTCTGATGATGAGGCATCTATGGTTCATGAAAATAGGGCTTTGGTGGCTGGAAAAGCTTGCGTTTCCTCGCAAAACTTACTTTCGCTATATCAGGTTCATGGCGCAAAAGTGATAGAGGTTAATCAGCCGTGGAATGAACGCCCTAGGGCTGATGGCTTTGTTACAGATAAGGCAGGCATAGCTCTTGGCATCTTAACCGCCGATTGTGCGCCAGTGCTGTTTTACGGCAAAAAAGCAGATGATACTCCCGTTATTGGTGCGGCTCATGCGGGCTGGGGCGGCGCATTAGGGGGCGTGCTGGAAAATACCGTAAAAGCAATGGAGGCACTAGGCGCGTTAAAGGGGCAAATACATGCTTGCGTGGGGCCGTGTATTTCAAAGGATTCCTATGAGGTCGATATGGCGTTTATGGATAGATTCATGAATGAAAGCAAAGAAAGCGATAAGTTTTTCCAAAGCTCTACGCGCTTAGGGCATGTGATGTTTGATTTGTCGGGTTATTGCGCGTGGAGGCTGCGCAGGGCAGGGCTTACAAACATAGCTTTGCTTGACATTGATACATATAAAAATGAAGCTGAATTTTTTAGTTATCGCAGAGCTACTCATAAATTAGAGAAAGATTACGGGCGGCAAATCTCCATTATTTGTATAAAGCCATAATATAGCTTGATTTATTAGATGTATTTCTTATATTGCATCTATTATATAAATTTTAAATTTAAGTACAAAGGTATGTCATCATGAAATTGATTTCCGGCAACTCTAACCGTGCTTTGTCCGAGCATATTTCTTCTTATCTTGGTGTGCCATTAACTGATTGTAATCTAAAGCGTTTTTCTGATAATGAGATATTTGTCGAAATCATGGAAAATGTCCGCGGGGAGGATGTTTTCTTCATTCAATCAACATCTTATCCTTGCAATGATAATCTTATGGAGCTGCTGATAGCTATTGACGCGCTAAAACGTGGTTCAGCAAGGCGTATTACGGCTGTCATCCCATATTTTGGATATTCCCGCCAAGACCGTAAAACTGGCGGACGCACGCCAATCTCGGCAAAGCTTGTGGCAAATTTAATTACGGCTGCGGGCGCGGATAGAGTTCTTACGCTTGAGCTTCATGCGGGTCAAATTCAGGGGTTCTTTGATATTCCTGTTGATAATTTAACAGCTGCGCCTGTTTTTGTTTCGAATATTAAGGATAAATTCCCCGACCAAGAGCTATGCATTGTCTCGCCTGATGTTGGCGGAGTATTTCGCGCACGTCAATTTGCAAAACGTCTTGGCGCTGATCTGGCTATTATTGATAAACGCCGCGAAAAAGCAGGTATTTCCGAAGTCATGAATGTTATCGGCGAGGTTGATGGCAAAGTTTGTATTTTGGTTGATGATATCGTTGATTCGGGCGGAACGCTGTGTAATGCGGCTCTCGCACTGGAAAGTCAAGGCGCAAAAGAGGTTCATGCCTATGCTGTTCATGGTGTTCTTTCGGGCAGCGCGGTTAAGCGTATAACAAGCTCCACCCTTAAAACTCTTGTGATTACCGACAGTATTCTTGCCACACAAGAAGTTAAAGACGCGCATAATATAGAGCATGTTGCGATATCTTCCCTCATCGGCGAAGCCGCGCTGCGCATAAGCGAAGAACGTTCAATCTCTGAACTGTTTAAATAAGTTGATTTACTAAGCTCTATATGCAATAAGTACGCGATTAAAGGCTAGCACCCCTGGAGGTTGGCCATAACTTGAAAATATAAGGAAAATACAATGTCTAAAAACTATGCAATGAAAGCGGAAAAGAGGGATCGCGCCGGCAAGGGGGTTGCACGCTCACTTCGCCGCGCAGGTCGTTCTCCTGCTGTTATCTATGGTGATAACAAAGAACCCGTAAAGATTTCTCTATCCGAGAATGAAATTAATGTTGAATATAACAAAGGTCGTATGTTCACTTCTTTGTGTGAGCTTGAAATTGAGGGAAAGCAAAACCTTGTTCTTGCCCGTGATGTTCAGCTTCACCCTGTAACTGATGTGGTAGAGCATGTTGATTTCTTGCGCGTGACTAAGAAAACCAAGATCGCTGTTGATGTGCCTGTTCAATTTATCAATGAAGATAAATGTCCAAGTATTGATGGTAAGGGTACGCTTAACGTTACTCGCTATACTATTGAGCTTTTATGTAGTGCAACAAACATTCCTGATCATATCGAAGTTAGTGTTGAAGGTAAGGTTCATGGCGACGCAGTTAAGATTAGCGATGCAAATATGCCAGAAGGCGCGTCTGCTGTAATTACAGACCGTGACTTTACAATCGCAACGTTGATTGCGCCGAAGACTGCCGAGCAAGAAGACGCTGAAGCGGCTGCGGCTGCGGAAGCTGGTGACGGCATCGTAAGTGATGAAGACGCAGCAGCAGAAGAAGCACCTACTGAAGAGTAGTCGTTATTCAATTACTTATAAATTAATTAAAGAGCCTTTATTTAACGGCTCTTTTTTACATTTAAAGGATGTTGTTGATTATGTGGCTGTTTGTTGGTCTTGGAAATCCAGGAAGTGAATACGCTAAAAACCGCCATAATATCGGTTTTATGGTGTTGGATGCTATTGCCGATGGAGCATATAAATCAAAATTTCAAGGGCAAGTCTATGAAACGCGCTTAGCAGGTCAAAAAGTCATATTGCTAAAGCCACAAACTTATATGAATGAGTCGGGTCGCTCGGTAAAGGCCGCGGCGCAGTTCTATAAAATAGAGCCTGAAAACATAGTAGTATTTCATGATGAGCTTGATATAAAAGCAAGCGACGTGCGCATAAAGCAAGGCGGGGGCAATGCGGGTCATAATGGCCTCAAATCAATTCAGGCGCATATGGCAAGCGCAGATTTCTGGCGCGTGCGCATAGGAATAGGCCGCCCGCCTCATAATGGCGATGTAAGTAATTATGTGCTGGATAATTTCTCTAAAGAAGAGCAAAAATGGGTGACACCGCTAGTAGAATTTATGGGTGAAAAATCAGATGTTATTATTAATGACAGCCCAAAAGAATATGAAAAACTTGTGAAAGATAATTTTAAAAGAACTACAGAGTAAAAATAACTTTTGTCATCTCGAAAGCGAAGCTGAGAGATCTTAAACGTTTAAACGACTTTAATATAAAAAGGAAATAAAAATGGGATTTAATTGTGGAATTGTTGGACTGCCTAATGTTGGTAAATCAACGCTATTTAATGCGCTAACGGCTACGGCTGCGGCGCAAGCGGCGAATTTTCCGTTTTGCACGATTGAGCCAAATGTCGGGCGCGTGGCTGTTCCTGATGCTCGCATGGAAAAGATCGCAGCAATCGCAGGGTCGGCGGAAATCCTTCCATCACAGCTTGAATTTGTCGATATTGCAGGCCTTGTTAAAGGCGCATCACAAGGCGAGGGGCTGGGCAATCAGTTCTTGACCAATATCCGTGAGACGGACGCAATTATCCATGTGGTAAGGTGCTTTGAAGATGATGATATACATCATGTTGAAGGCTCGGTTGACCCGTTGCGTGACGCAGAAACCATTGAGACAGAGCTTATGATCTCCGATCTTGAAAGCATAGGTAAGCAGATTGAAAACCTAAAGAAAAAGGCACGTGGCGGTGATAAAGAAATTATTGCACAAAGCGAGTTCCTAACCAAAATCAAAGATGCATTGGACGCAGGTAAGCCTGCGCGCACCATTGTGCCTAGCGATGAGGATGAGGAGAAATGGATGAAAACGGCGCAGCTTTTGACGGCCAAGCCTATTTTATATGTTTGTAACGTATCCGAGGATGACGCAGCCAATGGCAATGAATTTACGGCTAAAATCGCGGATATGATAAAGGATCAAGATGCGCAGATGGTTATTATTTGCGCAAATATAGAATCTGAAATATCTCAGCTTGATACTCAAGAGGAAAAAGTCGAGTTTTTGGAGTCTATGGGACTTAAAGAACCAGGTTTGAACCTTATTATACGCGCAGGTAACAAGCTGTTGAAGTTGCAGACTTATTTCACTGCCGGCCCGAAAGAAACACGCGCATGGACCATTCCCATTGGCGCAAAAGCTCCCGAGGCTGCGGGCGTTATTCATAGTGATTTCGAGAAGGGCTTCATCAAGGCCGAGACTATTTCATATGATGATTATATAGCTTGTAAAGGTGAAGTTGGCGCAAAAGACCAAGGCAAAATGCGCCAAGAGGGCAAAGAATATGTTGTTCAAGATGGTGATGTGATCTTGTTTAGATTTAATGTTTAAACCGAACCTGTCATTTCAAGAAATATTATGTGATCTCAGGGTATTTAAACAACAAGCTGATTGCATCAATCTTATTTGACAAAAATTGCAATACGTCAATAATAAATTTGTGACGAAAAGACCATCTTTTACCAACATTAAAGAAAGGAAACATGGTAACTACGGATAATTCATCATTCCATAGATCGTAGGAAACGCGGGGTATCATAAAAATGATCTGGCAACAGTTTAACGGACAATTTTTTATGCGACATTCTGACTTTGCTCAAAATCCACAGGTGACATATAATTATTAGCTGAATGGATCCTGATGCGATTATAAAAAACTTCGATATATTCAAATATTACATATTTTGTTTCCTCTTTATAGGCACGTAAAAACCACGGGTCTTGACCCGTGGATGTAGTGCGTCCAGTATCTTTTTCAATTTCACGAGCTGTTGGCTGATCTGTTTCTAATGCTAATTTAGCTGAAAATTCCCTGAATACTGCGGAATACTGCTTATACTTTCTTGATGACATTGTTTCTATTCCTTATTTTAGACTTTTTCACCCTACGGGCACTTCGTACATTTTCTGTCCAGAATAGTGTAGCCACATCACGTGAGCTATGAAAAACGCATCAAGAATTTGGAAGAGCAGAAGCTCATTTTGAGTGAAAAAAGCTCTAAATCTAGCAAGCGAAAACCTGACTTCGACAAATCTGTTCGAACCGCTTTAGAATTTCTCGCAAACCCGCATAAACTATGGGCTTCCGATAGGCTTGAAGATAAGCGAACAGCACTAAAATTGCTCTTTAGTGACAAGCTAGCATATGACCGAAAAGGAGGTTTTCGAACCGCCCCCATCGCCCAGCCATTCAGGCTTTTGGGCGATATTGGAGGGGGTGGGTATGAAATGGCGCGCCCGAGAGGAGTGTACGCCACTTTTCAATATGCTTGTAAACCGCGCCTTACAATGGTTAGCCATTGGTTAATGTACAACCACTATGTACCACCTAAGGATTCTGTGTCAAGATAATAAATCAGATGAAAACAGTGCTCATACAGCGGCTTTAGTGCTGAAAGGTATGTTTGCATATAAATAACATTTCACAGGACTCAGTGAGCGGAATTTAGCTTTAAATATGTACCTGTAGGTATACCCCATACCTCCAACACATAAAGCACACAGCGTTAAGATTAATTTCAAGACCAGTATGCTAAATAATAACTACCACACAAAGGGTATGGGGGACTTTTGAAACACTACAATGCTAATATGACATCTCGGAAATTTACATCATTTTTTAAGACAACATCATGCCGTTAGAAACAACAATTGAGGGAGGTGGTACTAAACATAGTAAATTTATATTCAGGTGGTTTTATCTAGTTAGTTATAGCCAAGCCATATTAAAGTGACAAATGCCTATCTTTACTTTAAAGTTATATGTACAATATCAATTTTAAGGAGCAAACATGGCATATTCACTA
>JAMONE010000050.1 GCA_027066695.1 Micavibrio sp.
ATGGATCTCCGATTCCTCGGAGATGCTAAGAAGTGTAGGGGGGGTAATAGTGTAATAAAGTATCCTATACACCACCTAAGCATTCCCATCTTCCCCTTAAGCATTCCCACGAAAGTGGGAATCCACAGAGGTGTTAAATGTTATTCGATATGAATCTAGAAGACGCAAAAGCTCGGCATAAGCTTTTATCCGATAAGATGTATGCGGCGGACACGGCATATTACCAACATGACAAACCGATAATATCTGACGCGAAATATGATGCTCTGCGCGTGGAATTAGAAACTATAGAAGCTGATTACCCCGAGCTTACACATGAAAACAGCCCTACACAAAAAATTGGAGCTGCTCCGTCAACGGGGTTTAGCAAAGTGAAGCACGCCGTTGCTATGCTCTCGCTTTCCAATGTATTTGATGAAGGTGAAGTGCAGGGGTTTCTTGATAAAATACGGCGGTTTTTAGGGCTGGATGAGAGTGAGCTTATAGAGCTGGTTGCCGAGCCAAAGATAGATGGGCTGTCATGTTCACTGCGTTATGAGCATGGAAAACTGGTAATGGCGGCAACGCGCGGGGACGGCGGGCAAGGTGAGGATATCACCGAAAATGTCCGCACTATTTCGTGCATTCCGCAAAGCCTGCCTAATGATGCACCAGATATTTTAGAGATACGCGGCGAGATTTATATGAGCCATAACGCATTTAAGGCTCTTAATGAACGCCAGTTATCCGAAGGAAAAGAGCCGTTCGCTAATCCTAGAAATGCTGCGGCAGGAAGCGTGCGCCAGCTTGATGTTAATGTAACTAAAAGCCGTGAGCTTGGGTTTTTCGGCTATGCTTTGGGTGAGGTGTCAGAAAAATTTGCCAACACTCAAGAAGATATTCGCGTGAAGCTTGCGCAGTGGGGAATCCCTGAAACGCCTTATAAACTATGTGATTCTCTTGATAATATCATGATTAATTACGATGCTGTTTTGCAAAGCCGCCCCGATCTTGATTACGATATTGACGGCATTGTCTATAAGATTAACCGCCTTGATTGGCAAGAGCGTTTGGGCTTTATTGCGCGTTCTCCGCGCTGGGCTACGGCGCATAAATTCCCCGCCGAGCAAGCCGTAACTCGCATTAATGCTATTGATATTCAAGTTGGGCGCACGGGCGCACTTACTCCTGTTGCGCGGCTGGAAGCCATTACTGTGGGCGGGGTTGTGGTCTCTAACGCTACTCTTCACAATGAGGATGAGATTGCGCGTAAAGATATCCGCATCGGTGATTACGTAGTGGTACAGCGCGCGGGCGATGTTATCCCGCAAGTGGTGAAGGTTATTGAGGAAAAGCGCACGGGGGCGGAGCAAGAATTTAAGCCGTTAAGCCTTTGCCCTGAATGCGGAGCGCACGCCGAGCGCATGGAAGGTGATGCCATACGTCGTTGTTCTGGCGGGATGACTTGCCCGAAACAAGCGGTTGAGCGTTTAAAGCATTTTGTCTCGCGTCTTGCATTTGATATTGATGGTTTGGGTGATAAAATCATTCAGGCTTTTTGGGAAGAGGGACTAATTAAAAACCCCGCTGATATTTTCACCTTGGAAGATCGCAATAAGGATAGCTTAACACCCTTACGCGCGCGTGCTGGCTGGGGTGATTTATCTGAAAAGAACTTGTTTAAATCAATTAATGATAAGCGCAGCATTGAGCTCAACCGCTTTATTTACGCGCTTGGGATTCGTCAAATTGGCGAGGTTACGGCCAAACGCTTGGCGGCTAGCTATGGCACTATTGATGCATTAAGCGACGCTATCATTAAGGCGCAAGATAGCGAATCGCAAAGCTATGAAGATTTGATAGCTATCGAGGATGTCGGCGGCATAGTTGCCCGTGATTTAATCGCATTCTTTGCTGAAGAGCATAATATTACGGTTTTGAACGCTCTTAAAGGGCATTTGGATATTCTTCACTATAAAGCCCCAAAATCAAGCAATAGCCCCGTATCAGGCAAAATCGTTGTCTTCACAGGAACGCTAACTCAAATGACCCGCGCCGAAGGCAAAGCTAAAGCCGAAAGCCTTGGCGCAAAAGTATCAGGTTCGGTCTCAAAGAAAACAGACTACGTGATTGCGGGAACAGACGCAGGCTCAAAGCTCAAAAAAGCGCAAGAGCTAGGCGTTACGGTGCTAAGCGAGCAAGAGTGGCTTGATTTGATAGGGTAAAGTAATTGACATAAATTATATAGTGTTGTAGTTATATGCGTAGTAATTTATTTTTATAAAAGGGAAATTTTATGTCTGATAATAATGATATTTTAGATGCTAGTGATCTTAATGCTATAAAAAAAGTCGTTAGCGAAGCCTTTCAAGGGGTTAGCGAAGAACTTAGCGAATGCATAGCTTCTGTAGATGCTACAATGCAGCCTGTTTATCCTAAAGGAAAAATGAATGTTCCTAGTCAATTTAAGGAAGGGGCTCTAAAATTACCAGATGGTAAAGGACATACGGTTTCTGTCCATCCTTTAGAATTTGATTAATTGTCATTTTGACCGACCAGAGGGAGTGGATAGATCCACCAAGATGGCATAAGTAAGATCCCCGATCAAGTCGGGGATGCTATTATTGGTGGGGTTTTGTTATTTTTATAGTTTGTAGAGGTTTCTATAAATAAAGCGCCACGCCAGCAATTAAATAGCATCATTTTTATCGCGCAAATCATAGAGGCGGCTCATTGCTTCTTCGATTTCGGGCGGATAATCGCGGCGTTCTATGAATTCACCGCCACCAGTATTACGTGTCATCGCAAGCTCTAACGCTCTTGTTAAAAGCTCGGATATTTTGATGTCGTCTTGTTCTAATGAGAGTTCCAGCGCAGATAAAATTCTATCGCTTAATCTTATTTGTTCTCTGCTTAGTTCTGTCATTTTCTATATCTCCGATATTTATTAAGTTCGCAATTATGCCTTGTTATTAGAAAGGTTTCAAGGTTTCAGGCTTATCAATAATAGTTTCTTTTACTAATTTATAGAAATTATCAAGATAGTCACCCCTAATCTTATCTTTTTCCATTAATATTTCATGACAAGAGTCAGGATAATCAATAAGCTTGGCATTTTTCATTGAGATAATGATTTTTCTTGAAATATTATTATCAACTAGATGCTCATGCGCAGGTATTCCAAACAGGCATGGCGTTGTAATATTGCTATGCATGGATTTTTTCTGAAGCTCAAGGCATGATTTTTGCGCCTCAAACAGCCAGCCAAAAGTCACATCTCCGTATAAAAGATCTGGGTTTTTCTCAAACCATTGGTCATTGATAAGGCTTCGTATGGGATCGGATGAAAGGGGATGATCTTTACTTCCCTTGCTCCAGTCATGGCCATCGGGGACATATTTCTTTCCAGCGAATATTTTAAGCAAAGCACTTAGGACGTATGCCATGTGTTGTGGCAGTTTTTCGAATTTCTTTATTCCGAGCATCGGAGCAGAAAACGCCGCGCATTCGAACATATCGGGATGTTGTTTAAGATAGTGCAAGCCGAGGTTAGCCCCCATGGAATGCGCCATCATAGCCAGTGGAATGCGCCCTTTATCAGGGTGGACGCTGGAATGTTTTATATATTCCATCACCAGATAATGCAGGTCATCTATATCTTCGTTAAACCCACTGCTGTGGCGTTTTTGAGGGTTTGGCAGATAGCGCGAGGATTTTCCTTGCCCCGCCCAATCCATGATCCAAAATGCCATATTATTTTCGTTGCACCAGCGCGCTAGCTCGAAATATTTCTCCGAAAATTCGCCAACGCCTTGCAAGCAAACAACAACAGCGTCAGGAATGCTATCTTGCGGGAATACAGAGCCAAAACGAATCTCACGCCCTTTTATGCGCTCAAAGCTATGCCACCGCCAGCCCTTAGGTTTGGTGAAACGATCTTCTATATTTGGTGTTGTTGTTTCTGTAATCATTACGGTATAGTGTCTTTGCTTTTCATTTGCACGTTGTTATCCTTCGCTCTCATAAAAAATAATACGCTAAAATTTTACTCGTCTCGGCTGCCTAGTGTAAATAAAAAGCAAAGACACTACAGTATGCCGTTAAAATATTAATAGATCATCAAGAATATAGCTACTCCATCGCCTTAATGATATTCTCCGTCATTTTCTTGGCATCGCCGAGCAGCATCATAGTGTTATCCTCAAAGAATAGCGGGTTATCGATTCCCGCATAGCCTGAACCTAATGAGCGTTTAACGAATAGTACCGTTTTGGCTTTTTCAACATCTAATATAGGCATTCCGTATATGGGTGAGCTTGGGTCATTTTTCGCCGAAGGGTTAGTGATATCATTTGCGCCGATAACGTACGCTACGTCAGCCATAGCGAAGTCACGGTTGATGTCTTCCATTTCGAATACTTCATCATAAGGCACATTTGCCTCGGCGAGCAGCACATTCATATGCCCTGGCATGCGCCCTGCAACGGGGTGGATGGCGTAAGTTACATCAACGCCCTCGCGTTTCAGGATATCAACCATCTCACGCAAAGCATGTTGAGCTTGCGCCACCGCCATGCCGTAACCTGGTACTATAATTACCTTAGAGGCGTTCTTCATGATATAAGCCGCATCTTCTGCCGCGCCAATCTTGGCATTACGATCACCCATATCAGCCGCTGCCGCGCCTGCATTATCATCACCGCCAAAGCCACCGAGAATAACGCTTAAGAATGAGCGGTTCATCCCCTTACACATGATGTAAGAAAGGATAGCCCCCGATGCTCCAACAAGTGCGCCTGTGATAATCAACAAATTATTATGAAGCGTAAAGCCAATGCCTGCCGCCGCCCAGCCTGAATAAGAGTTAAGCATAGAGACGATAACAGGCATATCCGCCCCGCCAATAGGAATAATCATCAATATCCCAAGCGCGAGCGCGATCAGCGCGATTGTCCAAAACCAAAATGCACTGCCTGTTAGGCATAGCAATATAATCATGACGAATAATGACGCGCCAAGCATCGCGTTAAGCTTATGCTGGCCAATGAATGTAATAGGTTTACCAGAGATTTTGCCCTGCAACTTACCCCATGCAATGATTGAGCCTGTAAAGGTAATCGCGCCAATCGCAAGGCCTAAAGACATCTCTATCAGGCTGGCAGTTTTAATGTCACCAATCACGCCAATGCCGTATGTCTCAGGGTTGTAGAACGCCGCCGCCGCAACACAAACCGCAGCCAAACCAACAAGCGAGTGAAACGCCGCCATAAGCTGTGGCAATGAGGTCATCTCAATATTTTTAGCGATGTAATACCCGATAGATCCGCCAAGCGCGATGCCTATAATTATCCATGTCCAGCCCTCAACTTGAGGTGATAATAATGTTGTTATAATGGCAATGCTCATGCCTGTTATGCCGAATGTTAGACCTTTACCCGCTGTTTCAGGATGTGACAATCCACGAAGCGCAAGGATAAATAAGACGGACGCTGCTAAATATGCAAGTGATGAAATTATAGCCATGATTTTACCTTAAATTACCCTTTTTTCTTAAACATATGCAGCATGCGTTTTGTAATGATAAAGCCGCCGAAAATGTTAATAGATGCCAAAACAACGGCAATAAAGCCAAGGACGTTTGAAAACCCAGAGCTAGCCATTGCACCAGTCGCAACAACCGCACCAACAATAATTACAGATGATATCGCATTTGTAAGAGCCATAAGCGGTGAGTGCAGGGCAGGCGTAACGCGCCAAACAACGTGATAGCCCACAAAACAAGCCAACACAAAAACGGTAAGCCCTGTTATTATGAAAGGATCAGTATTCCCGCCACTTTCTGCTATAACGTCGCCCGCTTCCGATGCAAGCTGCGCTGCCGTATCGGAAAGCTCTTGCAATCTAGTTACAAGATCTTCTGCGCTTTGGGTTAATGTTCTTTCTTTTTCAGACATGGTCTAGCCTCTATTCTTCTTCTGATTTTTTAGTTTCAGTAAAATTAGGGTGGATAATCTCACCGCCCTTTGTCATGCATACGCCCTTGATTATTTCATCTTCATAATCTATCGCCAAGGCTTTGCTTTCTTTATCAATAATTAGATTTAAAAGATTAAGCAGGTTTTTAGCATAAAGAGCCGAAGCATCTGCGGCTAGCCTGCTTGGAATATTTAAATGTCCGACGATTGATACATCGTGCTTGTTAACTACTTCACCAGCCTTTGATGAAGCGCAGTTTCCGCCAGCTTCGACGGCCATATCAACAATAACAGAGCCAGCTTTCATTGATTTAACCATAGCAGCCGAAATTAGCTTTGGCGCAGGGCGGCCTGGTATTAGCGCGGTTGTTATTACTATATCTTGTTTAGCAATATGTTGTGCCACAAGCTCGGCTTGCTTTTTCTTATACTCAGCCGACATTTCCTTTGCATATCCGCCAGAAGTTTCAGCTTGTTTGAATTCATCATCTTCAACGGCGATAAAGCTCGCTCCAAGGGATTCGACTTGCTCTTTTGCGGCGGGGCGAACGTCAGTTGCGGAAACAACTGCGCCTAAACGTTTGGCTGTTGCAATGGCTTGCAAGCCAGCAACGCCCGCGCCCATAACAAATACTTTTGCAGGAGGGATAGTCCCCGCAGCAGTCATCATCATTGGAAATGCGTGAGGATAATACTCCGCCGCGTCCAAAACAGATTTATATCCCGCCAAATTAGACTGTGAAGACAGCACATCCATGCTCTGTGCGCGGCTGATACGTGGAACAAATTCCATGGAAAAGGCATCAATTTTCGCCTTGGCCAAGTCTTTAAGAATGGATTTATTCACAAAAGGCGCAAGCATAGCAATAAGTAGCGAATCTTTCGGGATGTCTTTAATCTCATTTGTGCTTGGGGCTTGTACTTTTAATATGATATCCGCGCCCTTAACCGTATCGGCAAAGCTCTTCACGATTTTCGCGCCCGCGTCCTTATATATAGCATCAGAAAAAGCAGAAGCTTTCCCAGCATTTGATTCTATTGTAACTACACAATCAAGCTTAACAAGTTTTTTAACGCTTTCAGGTGAAGCCGCAACCCTGCGCTCATTTTCAGCGGTTTCTTTAGGGATAGAAATTTTTATTCCCACGATGCTTAATCCTTTATGATAAAAATATAATCACACAGTGCATCATTTGTTAGTTTTTGTGAAGAGCTATAGTTTATAATTCACACGTTTTTTTACTTAAATAAAGATTTTTTTTAACAATGCTTGACAAGGTAGGGGGTTTATCTTTATGTTCCCCGCTCATATAAGATTTTAAGTAGGATTTGAGAAATGAAAGTTGTTAATTCTCTGAAAACATTAAAAAGCCGTGATCGTAATTGCCGCATTGTTCGTCGCAAGGGTCGCGTTTATGTTATTAATAAGAAAAACCCACGTTTTAAAGCGCGTCAAGGTTAGCTAATTTGTCCTGTTTATTCAGGATATCTTTACAGATGTATAAAAACCGTGAGTGGTTCGCTCGCGGTTTTGTTTTTGTTGAGAAATAGCAATTCTTTGAAAGAGAATGGGTGCATTCTTTTGTCTAGTCTGCTATATACAAGAAATCGTAATTATCATTAATTATTAGAATAGGCAGTGCGCTTTATGTTTTCCAAGCTTTTTGGTTTTATGTCCGCCGATATGGCAATAGATTTAGGAACGGCTAATACGTTGGTCTATGTTAAGGATCAAGGCATTGTCTTGAACGAGCCATCAGTTGTTGCGATGTCTGTTGTTGGCGGAAAGATGCAAACTATAGCTGTTGGTAATGAGGCAAAACAAATGCTTGGCCGCACACCGGGGAGCATTATTGCGACGCGTCCGTTGCGTGATGGTGTTATCGCCGATTTTGAAGTTACCGAAGCAATGATAAAGCATTTCATCCGTAAAGTTCATAATCGCAGGTCTTTTGTTTCGCCAAAGATGATTATATGTGTACCTTCTGGATCTACTGCGGTGGAGCGTCGCGCTATTCAAGAATCAGCCGAAAGCGCGGGAGCATCTCAAGTTTGCTTAATAGAAGAACCAATGGCCGCCGCAATTGGCGCGGGGCTTCCTGTGACTGAGGCTACAGGCTCTATGGTTGTTGATATTGGCGGAGGCACTACCGAAGTTGCGGTTATCTCGCTGGGTGGCATTGTTTATGCGCGTTCTGTGCGCGTTGGCGGTGATAAAATGGATGAGGCAATTATTGCTTATATCCGCCGTATCCATAATTTACTTATTGGTGAGAGTACGGCAGAGCGAATCAAGAAGGAAATCGGCTCGGCTTGTGTTCCTAGTGATGGTGATGGTCGCACAATGGAGATTCGCGGACGTGATTTAATGAACGGTGTTCCTAAAGAAATTATAATTACCGAGCGTCAAGTTGCTGAAGCGTTGGCAGAACCAGTCGGGCAAATTGTTGAAGGTGTTAAGGTTGCTCTTGAGCATACTGCGCCCGAGCTTGCCGCAGATATTGTTGATAAGGGAATAGTTTTAACTGGCGGCGGCGCTTTGCTTACTAATCTTGATTTTGTGCTTCGTCATGCAACTGGCCTTGCTGTTACTTTAGCTGATGATCCGTTATCCTGCGTAGCTCTGGGAACAGGTCATGCTTTAGAGGCAGGCAAGGCATTGCGCCATGTCCTAATTGGCACATATTAGGGTCCTGACCCTAAAGGTCTTTCATTTGACCGTACACATCGTTATCCTGCGCTCTCGCTGTGCTTACGTATAAAAATACGCTCCGCGCACCTCGCCTTGGCTGCTCTTGTGTACAATCAAAGTAAAGCAAAGACCTTTAGTGATGTAGTAACGGTGCTATGAATTATGGATTAGAAAGATTGTACTTATTTTGAAACGTCATAAGCAAGTTAGTTTTTTATCTGGTAGCATGCCATATCCTTGGGGTGGAGTGTCTTTCTTTTCACCTATATTAATTATTCTATCCGTTATATTAATGGGCGTATCAGCGTTTAAGCCTCATACTTTCGATTCAGCAAGGTCAGCGGTGTCGGATGCTTTTGCGCCATCGTTATCATTGGTAGGCTTGCCATTTCACCATATAGCTATTTTTTTCCGTGATGTTACTAGCTTGGCGCAATTGCAGGCTGATAATTTAAGGCTAGATCAGGAGAATATAAAGCTTCGTGAATGGTATCAAACAGCGATTTTACTTGATTCCGAGAATAAATCTCTGCGTGAGCTGCTTAATTTGGAGGCAGATCCAACTTATGAGCATATAAGTGCGCGCGTTGTTTCTGATGCTGGTAACACATATGTAAGAAGCTTACTTGTTCTTGCTGGCTCTAATCATGGGGTGGTGAAGGGCGCAGCGGTTTTATCAGGAGGCGGCCTTGCTGGGCGCGTTATTGAAGTTGGTGAGAAAACATCGCGCATTTTGCTTGCCACTGATATTAATTTGCGCGTTCCCGTAGTGGTCGAGGATACAGGCCAGCACGCAGTAATGGCAGGTACAAATCGTAGATATCCAAAATTGATCCATTTGTCACAAGACAGTGAAATATTAAAGGGTGCGCGGCTTATAACTTCTGGTTACGGTGGTGCTTATCCGCATGGCTTATCCGTTGGTAAGGTTATTATTGATAGTAACGGCGTAATGGGAGTCGATCTTTTCTCTAATTTTGATAGGATGCAAATTGTACGTATTTTACAAAAAAGTAATGGTTTAGAGGTAGGGAATTAATAAATGAGGAGGCTAGCAACATGAATGTAATATCGGAACAAATTGATATCGCGATACGTATGATCGTTCCTTATATCATAATGGCAGCGTTGTTTCTCTTGAGTATGATTTCTTTTTCTACGCCCCTATCGACAACTATTGAAATACCGTTTGTTATCATTATTATTTATCATTGGGCCATATACAGGCCAAGTATTATTCCGCCATTACTGGTATTTGCAGTTGGTATTTGTATTGACTTTTTAAGTGGCTTTCCTGCTGGATTAAGCGCGTTTGTCTTGCTTGTTATCCTTCATATAGTAGTTCAGCAACGCTTGTTTCTTACAGGGCAGCCATTTATGGTTATATGGTTTGGCTTTGTTCTGGCTAGTATGGCGGCCTTATTTGTTCAGTGGTTTCTATTTGGCTTAATACATTTTCAATGGACACCGTTACTGCCAGTAATTCTTGCTGCTATTTCTGGTTCTTTGCTGTTTCCAGTGATTAGCTTGATCCTTAACCTATCACATAAGATGCTGCCATTATTGCCTGATCAATATAGCGCAGTAAAATGATGGGCTTTGATTGATGCTTCAAAATGATTTAAGCGAAAAGATATTCTCTAGGCGAGCCTTTTTTATTGGAGGATTACAGCTTTTGGGCTTGAGTATTTTAGGTGTTCGCCTTGCTTGGCTGCAAATTGCACAAGGCAGTCGTTATAAAACTTTATCAGATAAAAATCGTATTAATATAAAGATGTTAGCCCCCTCGCGCGGGGACATAGTTGATCGATTTGGTGTGCCGCTGGCTATAAATACGCAAAATTACCGTGTTTTAATTGTGCCTGAACAAGTTGATGATTTGCACGGTGCATTGCGCGTATTACAAAAAATAATTCATGTTGAAGAATATGACATAAAACAAGTAATAAAGGACGCTGCGCGCACGGCCAAGTTTATTCCACTCAAAATCAAGGATGATTTAACATGGGAAGAAGTTGCTAAAATAGAGGTTAACCTCCCAGATCTTCCTGGGCTTTCTATTGATGTTGGTGATGTACGAACCTACCCTTATCGCGGCGCAACGGCGCATATTGTTGGCTATGTTCGTAGTGTTTCACAAAAAGATTTAACGGATGATCCTATTTTGAGATTACCTGGATTTAAAATTGGAAAAACTGGAATTGAAAAAACCTATGATCTTGATTTACGGGGCAAAGTGGGAGCATTAGAGGTTGAAGTTAATGTTATCGGGCGCGAGGTCAGAGAGCTTAAACGCAAAGATGCATTGGCAGGAAGCCGCATAACATTGAGCATTGATGGGGAATTACAGCGTTTTACTCAAAAAATATTAAGCCAGCATAAGAGTGCCTCTGCCGTTATTATGGATGCACATAGCGGCGCTATATATGCTATGGCTTCGCATCCGTCATTTGATCCCAATATGTTTGTACGCGGACTTTCGCAAGAAAAGTGGCAAACAATGATGGATGATCCTGCTTTACCGCAAACTAACAAAGCCATAGCGGGGCAGTACCCACCAGGATCGACATTTAAAATGATTACCGCTCTTGCAGGGTTAAAAGCTGGCATAATTAACAAACATACAACGGTTTTTTGTTCTGGATATTATGAATATGGTAACGATAAATTCCATTGTTGGAAAAAGCATGGTCACGGCAAGGTTAACCTCTATGACGCGTTGGCGCAGTCTTGTGATACATATTTCTATAAGATGTCAACTGATGTTGGAATTAATGCTATTGCGGATATGGCGCGGAAATTTGGCCTTGGAGCTAAGCTTAATTTTGAGCTTACGGATGAAAAAGCAGGATTGATTACGGATAAGAAATGGAAACGTACGCGCTTTGGTAAGTCGTGGTATCATGGGGAGACTATTGTCTCTAGCATTGGCCAAGGTGGAATGCGCACCACTCCGCTTCAGCTTGCTGTTATGACGGCGCGTATGGTGAATGGAGGGCGTGCGGTAAAGCCTTGGCTTACTGGTTATTCAGGTGATAATTTTATCGGTAAGGATAATTGGAATGATATGGGGATATCACCAGAGCATTTGAAAATGGTTATGCATGGAATGGATATGGTTGTAAATAATGAAAAAGGTACGGCGCATGCTTCTGCTATAGAAGAGGCAGCTTGGAAAATGGGCGGAAAGACTGGTACAGCGCAAGTTCAACGCATTACCAAAGAGCAGCGAAGGCTTGGGGTTAAAAACGCTGATTTACCGTGGGCGCAACGCCATCATGCTCTTTTTGTTGGCTATGCCCCGATTGATAATCCGCGTTATGTTTGTAGCGTTGTGGTTGAACATGGTGTTGGTGGATCAAGCGCAGCCGCGCCACTAGCCAAGGAGTTGTTAAGGCAAACCCAGCTTCGTGATCCTGCCATTACGCAAATGCAGCCAGAGTTTATAAAAGATGTGGGTATATTACAGGTCTGGCCGCCGAAAAAACCTGGCGTTAATACAGTTATAGGGGGAGGTTAAATAATGGTTTCCCCAATGTTCATTGAAGATGATTTAAGCTTTTTTCAAAGAATAGCAAAGCTTAATTATTGGCTTATCACTTTGATTTTTTTTGTTGCAGGCGTTGGGATAGCCTCTCTTTACTCTGCTGCTGGTGGCTCTATGGAGCCTTGGGCATCGCGCCAATTAATGCGCTTTGGCGTTGGTATTATCGGTATGGTGTTTATTGCGCTTGTCGATATTAAGTGGTGGTATCGTCTGACATGGCCAACTTATTTCCTAGGCTTAGGCCTGTTGCTTATTGTTGAGCTAAAAGGGCATGTCGGCATGGGTGCGCAGCGTTGGATTGACCTTGGCTTTATGCAGCTACAACCCTCCGAGCTTATGAAGATTGCAGTAGTTATGGCGATTGCCCGTCATTTTCACGGCGCAAGTCCTGAACAAGCAAGAAGGCTAAGTTTTCTGATAGTTCCCGCTCTTGTTATTCTTGCGCCCGTTAGTCTTGTGTTGCTGCAACCTGACCTTGGAACATCATTGATGATTATAATGGCTGGCGCGGCGATGATGTTTATGGCTGGTGCGCCTATATGGTTGTTTATTGCTGCGATAGGATTGGTCGGCGTTAGTATTCCTATTATATGGCAATTCCTTCATGAATACCAAAAACAGCGCGTAATAACGTTTCTCAATCCTGAAAGTGATCCGCTTGGCTCTGGGTATCATATTATCCAATCTAAGATAGCAATAGGATCAGGCGGTGTAGAGGGCAAGGGGTTTTTGCAAGGAACGCAAAGTCATCTGAACTTTTTGCCTGAAAAGCAAACAGACTTTATATTTACGCTTTGGGTGGAAGAGTGGGGATTATTTGGCGGAATTGGCCTGCTTATTTTATTCTTGCTAATATTTATTTCTGCGCTGCGTACGTCGCTGCGCTGCAAGCATAATTTCGGTAAATATATAGCCCTTGGGGTGAGCGTTAATTTCTCGCTCTATATATTCATTAATATATCTATGGTTATGGGGCTTATCCCTGTAGTGGGCGCACCTTTGCCTTTGGTGTCCTACGGCGGAACGTCCATGCTCGCCGCATTCGTCGGTTTTGGCCTTATGATGTCATGCGGAGTTTATCGCCATAGTAAGGTTACGAGGTAGCTAAGCCGCAACCTTAATATCATTATCTTTCAAAAGCTGCTGAAGCTCGCCTTCTTCGTACATTTCACGGATAATATCGCACCCGCCAACAAATTCACCCTTAACATAGAGCTGTGGGATTGTAGGCCAGTCGGTGAAGTCTTTGATGCCTTGACGAAGCTCATCATTTTCTAAAATATTGATATCCTTAAAGCTAACTTCAAGCTGTGAGAGAACTTGCACTACCATAGAAGAAAATCCACATTGTGGAGCGTCTTGCGTGCCTTTCATGAACAGTACTACGTCGTTCTCGGTTATTTCTTTTTTAATATCGTCAAAAATTGCCATTTGTATTTATTCCTTATCTATTTATTCCTGTTTTGGTAGAGATGTTTGCAGAGCAAGAGCGTGAAGATCGCCGCCCATTTTATCCCCCATAGCGTCGAACACCATTTTATGTTGTGCCACACGTGATTTGCCGACAAAACTAGGTGATTCGACATATGCTGCGTAATGCTCACCATCGCTGCGTAAATCCTCAATGCGGATAGTAGCATCAGGGATTGCTTTAAGAATCATTTCTTCTATAGTTGCGCTATCCATAGCCATAATCAGCCACCTTTTTTAGTTGTTAATTTGCTCTTTGGCTTCTCTTAAGCATTTTTCAAGCTCTGCATTCATTATATGGTCAGAAATATCCAGACCTTTTTCATCAAAATCTGCACGAACTTTGCGTAGTATATCATCAAAACCTGGTTCTTCAAGATTTGCTGTTACAACGTCACCCGCATATGTATTTGCATCCGCGCCACCAATTCCAAGCTGTTCCGCAGCCCATAGGCCGTATAATTTTGAAAGTCTTGCTTCAACAGCAAAATCCAGCTTTTCATCATGGGCAAATTTATTCTCAAAAGTTTTCCCACGATTATCTAAATTACTCATTTATTATTTCTCCTTGAAAATATAGTTAAAGTAGTTTCTATCATTTGAAGCTTGTAAAATCTATTGTTATATGGAAGATAGTAGAAAAACTTTTAAGGAATATCCAATGACTAGACGCAAAATGATTTATGAAGGCAAGGCAAAGATTATATATGAAGGCCCTGATGCAAACACGGTTGTGCAGTATTTCAAAGATGATGCGACCGCTTTTAATGGCAAAAAGCATGAGGTTATAGCGGGGAAAGGGGTTTTGAATAACCGTATTTCTGCGCATCTTATGACTAAGCTTGAGGGCATAGGAATTCCAACGCATTTCATCCGCTCCATCAATATGCGCGAGCAACTGGTGCGCAGCGTTGAGATCGTTCCGATTGAACTTGTGATGCGTAATGTTGCGGCAGGTTCATTATGTAAGCGTTTAGGGCTTAAAGAGGGTGAAATTCTGCGCAAGCCTTTGGTTGAGTTTTATTACAAGAAAGATGAGCTTGGAGATCCGTTGATTGGTGAAGATCATATCATTACATTTGGATGGGCAGATCCTTATGAGCTTGAGGAAATGGTTGCTATGGCTTGGCGTATTAATGATTACCTTAACGGCCTGTTTTCTGCGCTTGGTTTAACTTTGGTTGATTTTAAGCTGGAGTTTGGCCGTATTTGGGGTGAGCATGGCGAGCTTTATATCGTGCTAGCCGATGAAATATCACCTGATAATTGCCGTCTATGGGATAGTAAGACAGGCGAGAAATTCGACAAAGATCGCTTCCGTCAAGATTTAGGTGATTTGGTTGAAGGCTATCAATATGTCGCCGAGCGTCTTGGCCTTATCCCTGAAGGCGGGATTATAAAGGGCGGTAGTGTTAACGAAAAAATGATGGAAGGCCTCGATCAAATCGAAAACGAACTTGCCGAGCGTCGTCGCTTGCGTGATTTGAAACCGACAAGACCTCGGAAGGCATAGTTTTTAATAACTCAAGGGGCGAATTGTTCTTGGTATATTCGCTCTTCCAGATGATTATCAGGATCAAACAGCAAGGTCGCATGCAGATTTCTTGCCTCATGAATATCAACGCTAGCAATGTTACGGACTTCATATGTATCGGCGGATGCGCTAACGGGGCGTTCTTTCGGGTTGATAATCTCAAAGCGCACGCTACTTGTGTTAGGGAGTAACGCGCCCGGCCATCTACGCGGTCTAAAGGCACTAATCGGTGTTAGGGGGAGTATGTTTGCGCTTAGCGGTATAATGGGCCCTGCCGCAGAAGAATTATAAGCCGTGCTTCCCACAGGGGTGGAGAGCATAATCCCATCACATACCAGCAAAGGCATGCGCACTTCGTCATTCACAAATATCATGATTTTGGCAGAGCTATGGGTTTGGCGTAAAAGAGATACCTCGTTATAAGCAATATGTTTGAATATTTTGCCGTTAATATCAGTGACATTCATGCGCAAGGGATGGATTTTATAGCTCTGCGCCGCAGCGATTCGATCAATCAGGTTTTTCCTCTTATATTCATTAAGCAAAAACCCTAATGTCCCCAGATTAAGCCCGTAGAGCGGCAGGTTAATATCTGTAAACTCATGAAGCGCGCGCAGCATCGCCCCATCCCCGCCAAGCACAACGATAACATCTGCTGCGCCAATCGGGTGATGCTCATAGAGCTTGTTTAGCTCTTTGAATGCGTCTTGCGGGCGTTTTCTATTTGATGCGTGAAAGTGGATTTTCATTTATATGCTCTGTTTATTGTCCCGCCGATCATTGTGCCATAAGAGAATTTTTAAGGCTAGATAAT
>JAMONE010000051.1 GCA_027066695.1 Micavibrio sp.
CTGATTCTTGGGTGGACAGAAAAAGTTAGTTATAAGGTCGATAAATCCAAAGCTGGATTGTTATTAGTCACATTTGATAGAAATGCTGATTTATCATTTGTGGATATTGATTTTTCTATAATTGATAATGTTGCATCTGTTAATATTTTATCGGTCTCCCCGTTAAGCGTTTCTTTCGCTATTCCCAAAACTAGCAATGTAAGAGATTTCAAAATTGGCAACCGCGTTGTCTTTGATATTTATAATCCTAAAGATAGTGCAGAGGCCGTAGCTTTTAAGGAAAGTAAAAATAAGCAAGCTAGTTTAAATAACTTAAAGCCAGAAGATAAAGTTGAGTTAAAGCCAGTGTTTAAGCCTGAGCAGGAAAAACCCTTGCCTAAAATTGAAATTGAACTTGTACCTGAAACTATGCCTTCTTTGCCGTTAAAAAAGGTTAAAGAAGAAAAACTTATATCGAAGGCAAAACCTCATGACAAGAAGAAGTTAAATGCTGCGGTTAAGGATGAAAATCATGTCGTGTCATTGCGCTCTATCCAATCTATAACCGTGGCTGCCTTTGAAAGCTATGGTACTTTAGCAGTTATTGTTGGTGGCGGCTCTGAACATGTTATCCCTACGTTAAACACTGCCAACAAAGCTATGTTTTCAAAGTTTAAGAGCTTTGTAAATAATGATATTACAGCGTATTATATGCCGCTTCCTGATAATCTTAATATGAAATCTAACGGCGCAGGACTGGTATGGGACTTGATATTAGGCGATAAAGTAAAGGAAAAGCCACCTATTAAAGCCAAGTCTTCTTTGTTTGATAAGCGTTCTCTGCATAGCGGAAGCGTATTTATTCCTTTAGAGCATGTAGCCAACATCGTTGATGTCGAAGATATAATTACAGGGCAAAATCTAAAGGTAGTGACTGTAAATAAGGTTTCTAAGAATGCGGCGATAGCTCTTTCATATGTTGATTTTGACGTGCTTAGATCACCAATTGGTTTGGCTGTGCGCCCTAAAGTTGATGACTTGCTAGTGAGCGCAGTTGATGGCGGTATTGAGATTACCCGCCAGTATAAGGGGCTGTCTGTATCGTCTTCAAAAGATATGAGTGAAGCGCATATGTTTGTAGAAAGAGCAGCTAAAAAACAAGCGAAAAAATCTCGTCACGGTAAAAATGATGAAAAGGTTAGTAATAACTTTTTTCGCTTTGACGAATGGTCCATGGGCGGTGCGGACGAGCTTATCCGAAATGATAATATTTTACTTGCAGGAATGAAGGGTAAGACAGAAGCCAGAAGGATAGAGGACTTACTGGCCTTGGGTAAGATGTATCTTTCACATGGGCGTGGAGCAGAGGCTTTAGGCTATTTCAATTATGCTTCATCAGAATTACCCGAGCTGGAGAAAAGCCCTGAATTTAAAGCTCTTCGCGGATTATCTAAAGCTATGGATTGGAAAAGCGATTCTGCGCTTGATGATTTCATGTATAAGGGGTTAAAAGATTATGATGAAATTAAATACTGGAAATCATACGTTTTGGCGGATTTAGGTGATTGGTATCAAGCTGCGGAAATATTACCTGATAATTATAAGCCTATTTATGATTACCCCTCTCAAATAGGAAATCGTTTGGCATTGTCTTTGATAGAAGTTAATTTAAGAGCAGGCAGGGTTAACGTTGCAGAGGAGCTTATTGCTTTTATTGCCAATAGGAAAGCCAGCCTTCTTGACCCTCAAAAAGCAGCATTAAAATATTTGCAAGGTGAGGCCTATAGGCAGCATGGGGAATTAGACAAAACTAAGAAAATATGGGAATCACTTACGCAAGATAAAGATGATTTATACAGAACAAAGGCGCGACTGGCTCTTGCTATATTGTTGAAAAATTCTGATGAAATTAAGAATGATGAGGTTATAGACCGCCTTGAACGGTTGCGTTATGTGTGGCGCGGTGATGAGCTGGAAGCGCAGATACATTACTGGTTGGGCAAAGCATATTTTAACAAGAATGATTTTATTAAGGGCTTGGCAATTATGCGTGATGCGGCCTCTGTTGCTGGTGATATTGCTTTGGGACACCGTATAACCGAGCATATGGGCACAGTCTTTTCTGATTTTTATTTGAAAAATGACCTAAATGATGTTTCTCCGCTTGATGCTGTAACACTTTATGAGCAATTTAGTGAGCTTACCCCCATTGGCAGTAAGGGCGATAGGCTAGTTCAAAAACTTGCAGAGCAGATGGTGCGGGCTGATTTATTAGGACGCGCAACAAAGCTTTTGCGCCATCAGGTGAATCACAGGCTTAAAGGTAAGGATAAACTACGTGTGGCAATAAGGCTCGCCGCGATAGAGCTTATTGACAAAAACCCGCAAAAGGCAATAAATGCGCTTGGCGCAGCTTCCGCGTCGCTTCGTTTTATTTCTGATAAAGCAGAAAAAGAAAAGCGCATGAGCGAGATTGCCCTACTTAAAATTAGGGCTTATTCGCAAAATAAACAATTTGATAAGGCATTGTCTTTGTTAGAAAATGTTTCTGTAAACCCTAATGTTAACCGCTTGAAAGCTGATATTGCATGGAAGGCTGGCTATTGGGATGAAGCATCAGAGGCGCTTGACTCTGTGATTATTGATGAAAATATATCCATGACACGCCCATTATCCGAGGATCAGCTTGAGTTAATTCTTAATCGAGCAGTAGCGCTTAGTCTTGTTAATGATCGGATAGCTCTTGCTAATATGCGTAAAAAATATAGTGATTTGATGCTACAAACTAAAAAGGCTCATCAATTCGAAGTCATAACCCGCAAGCGTAGCAGTAGCGCACTAGCTGATAGGGAAACCTTGCTTTCCGTAGTTTCAGAAGTTGATTTATTCAAAAAATTTCTTGATAGCTATCGCGCGGAACAAGCTAATTAACCATTGTAAAACTTTGGATTAACGACCCTGAAATTAAGTGCCAGCCATCTACCAGCACAAAGAATATAATCTTGAACGGCAGCGAGACAGTAACAGGCGGCAGCATCATCATACCCATGGACATCAATATAGAGGCAACAACCAAATCAATAATCAGGAATGGTAAGAATATCATAAAGCCGATTTCAAAGGCGCGGCGCAGCTCTGATATCATGAAGGAAGGAATTAAAATTTGTAGCGGAATATCAAGCTCATTATCGTAGCGCCCTTCATTCTCGCTTAAACGTATAAACAGCCCCAAATCATCATCGCGCACATGCAGCAGCATAAAACGCTTGAAGGGCAGGGTTGTGCGCTCAAACGCTTCCATCTCGTCAATTTCTTCATTAATAAGGGGGGCAACTCCTTCTTCATAAGCAGATTGCAATGTCGGCGCCATAATAAAAAATGTTAGGAACAGAGCAAGCGAGATCATCACTGTATTTGGCGGTGTTTGCTGTATCCCGATGGCGGTTCTCATAAATGACAACACCACAACTATGCGCGTGAATGATGTCATCATGATAAGTATTGACGGCGCAAGCGATAGAATTGTCATTAACGCAACGATT